>NZ_JBJGYK010000016.1:0-133527 GCF_054049955.1 Geodermatophilus sp. SYSU D00758 | reverse complement strand
CCGGTGACGTGCAAGGACGGGGCCACCCCCACACGGCCGACACATCCCACAGCAGGACAGCAAGGCGTCGGTCAGGCGGAGAGTCAGACCACCAGGGGTGACCCCGTCCCCTCACATCCTCACTGTCAGGCGGGCACGGCCAGGTGCCGCGGGTTGGCGATGGCGAGCCGGTCGCGGACCGCGGCACGCACCACCGCGACCACCTCGTCGCGGCGGTCGTCGAGGGAGCCGTCGGCGATCGCCCGGGACAGCGCCGCGTCGTCGGCGCAGCCCAGCCCGGACAGCGCCGCCCGGTGCCGCTGCGCCGCCGCCGGGCCCAGCGCCAGCTCGCGGCGCACGGTGGCCAGCACGTTGGCGGCGACGCGGGCGTGGAACGCCGTCCGCCCCGGGGCGCCGGGGCGGACGGCGTCGTCCAGGTAGGCCGTCACGGCGGCCAGCAGCTCGGTCGCGGTCGGCCGGCCGGTGAGCAGGTCGTCGCCGGGCGGCGGGGGCGGGTCCGGCGGCGGCGCGTCGTCCGGCGCGTCCAGCCCGAGGGCCAGCAGCACGTCGAACTCCTGCTCGGCCGCCCGCCGCCCGATCGCGGCCAGCTCGACCGAGGACTCGGCGCCCGAGAGGTGCCGGCCGGCCATGACGCCGCACATCAGCCCCCACTGCACCGTGCCGTAGAGCTCCCACCAGTGCAGCTGCGCCGCCGTGGGCCGCCACCCGGCCGCGGCGGCGTAGGCGTCCAGGAGCTGCTCGCGGGTCCCCACCCCGCCGGCCGGCAGCGGCGAGCCGAAGCGCCACACCTTGGCGCACAGCCAGCCGAGGTCCTCGACCGGGTCGCCGCGGTGCACCAGCTCCCAGTCGAGGACGGCGCGCAGCCCGTCGGGGCCGACCATGAGGTTGCCCAGCCGGAAGTCGCCGTGCACGAGCGCGCCGTCGACGGGGGCCCGGGGCGCGGGCTCCGGCCGCTCGTCGCGCAGCCGGCGCAGCGCCAGGGCCAGGCCCGGCGGGGGAGGGGAGTCCCCGCCGTAGGCGGCCAGCAGCCGCTCGATCGGGTCGGCGGGCGGCGCCACCGACGGCACCTCCGCGGCCGGGACGGCGTGCAGCCGGGCCAGGGCCCCCGCCAGCTGCGCCACCAGCCCGGGCCGGGCCGCGGCGTAGGCCTCGTCGCGGAGCAGCCGGCGCGGGATGGTCTCGCCCGCCACCCGGTCCATGAGCAGGTAGCCGCGCCCCGGCGGCCCGTCGTCGTCCCCCGCAGCTGCGTCGCCGAGGTCGACCACCTCGGGCACCGGCACCCCCGCCCGCGCCGCGGCGGCCATCACCTCGGCCTCCACCGCCAGCGCCACCCCGCCGGTGCCCGCGCCGCTGCGCAGCACCAGCCCCCGCCGGCCGCCGTCGGCGTGCACCGCGGTGAACGACCAGGTCTCCCGGCTCGCCCCGCCGGAGAGCCGGGCCAGGCCCTCGACGCGCACCGGCGCCCCGGCCAGCGCGGTCAGCCGGCCGGCGAGCCGGTCGGCGAGGTCGGCGTCCGGGGTCACCTCAGGAAGCCGAAGAGCTGGCCGGCGACCCGGCGCATCTGGATCTCCTCGGCGCCCTCGGTGATCCGGTAGCGGCGGTGGTGGCGGTAGATGTGCTCGAAGGGCAGGTGGCGGCTGTAGCCCATCCCGCCGTGCACCTGCATCGCCCGGTCGGCGGCGTCGCAGACCAGCCGGTTGCCGCGGTAGTTGCACATGGACACCCGGTGGCCGATCGAGACGGCCGGCTCCCCGCGGGCGGTGAGCTCGTCGAGCTCGACCGCGGTGCGCCGGACGAGGGTGCGCACCAGCTCGGCCTCGGTGTGCAGCTCGACCAGCGGCCACTGCACCGCCTGCCGCTCGGCCAGCGGCCGGCCGAAGGTGACCCGTTGCCGGGCGTGCTCCACCGAGCGGTCGATGCAGTACTGCGCCGCGCCCACCCCCGAGGCGGCCTGCCGGATGCGGTTCTCGTGCACGAACGTCTGCGCGATCGCCAGGCCCTCGCCCTCCCCGCCCAGGATGGCCGTGTCGGGCACCCGCACCCCGTCCAGCTCCACCTCGCCGTGGTCGGTGGGCATGTTCAGCGTCCACCAGAAGAAGGGCACCGAGAAGCCGGGCGCGTCGGTGGGGACGAGGAAGGCGGTGATGCCCCGGGCGTCGCCGGGGGAGCCCGAGGTGCGGGCGAAGACCAGGTCGTGGCCGGCGGTGTGCACCCCGGTGTTCCAGCGCTTGCGGCCGTCGATCACCCAGTCGCCGTCGCGCCGGACGGCGGTGGTCCCCATCCAGGTCGCGTCGCTGCCGTGGTCGGGCTCGGTGAGGCCGAAGGCCAGGCCGCGGGCCCCCGTGATCAGCGGCTCGACGAACTCCTCCCGCTGCTCCGGCGTGCCGAACAGGTGCAGCAGCTGGGGCATGACGAGGTTGCCGACGACGCTGTGCTCGTTCTGCAGGTCGTTGTGCAGACCCAGCCCGCGGTGCGCCAGGTGCTCCCGGATCACGGCCATGTCGAGGTTGCCGCCGTCCCGGCCGCCGAGCTCCGCCGGGAGGGAGAAGCGCAGCCACCCGGCCGCGTCGGCGCGCCGCCGCACCTCGGCCAGCAGCTCCTCCCACTCCCGTCGCGGCACCCCACCGGCCTCCACGTCGGTGCGCGCGAACTCCCGCCGGTGGTCGAAGAAGCGGGCGTTGTCGTCCTGCTCGTGCAGCGGCTCGATCTCCTCGGCGACGAAGGCGTCGAGGTCGGCCAGCAGGGCGGTCAGCCGCGGGGGGAGCGAGGGGTCCACGTCGGTCCTTCCGGGGTGGGGAGGGCGGGCCCGGGGGGAGCTCGTGCGGACGATGGCAGTGCCTCCCGCCGCCGTCAACGCCGGGTCCGGACCGGGGCCCGGCCGGTTGACGTCCGCCTCAAGTCGTCCCTACCGTGCAACGGTGTGACGCCGGCCACGCCGGCACCGGGAGGGGAGCGGCGTGCGCATCGGGATGCGGGTCGGGTACAGCGGCGGGTTCCGAGAGGCGGCCGGGGAGCTGGCCGACCTCGAGAAGGCGGGCCTGGACGTGGTCTCGATCGCCGAGGCGTACAGCTTCGACGCGGTCAGCCAGCTCGGCTACCTCGCCGCGGTCACCGACCGGCTCGAGCTCACCTCCGGGATCCTGCAGGCGTTCACCCGCACGCCCACGCTGACCGCGATGACCGCGGCGGGCCTCGACCACGTCTCCGGCGGCCGGTTCACCCTCGGCCTCGGTGCCTCCGGGCCGCAGGTCGTCGAGGGCTTCCACGGGGTCCCGTACGACGCCCCGCTCGGGCGCATCCGGGAGATCGTCGACATCTGCCGGATGGTGTGGCGACGCGAGCGGGTCGAGTACCCCGGCCGGTACTACACGCTCCCCCTGCCCCCCGAGCAGGGCACGGGCCTCGGCAAGCCGCTCAAGCTCATCAACACCCCGGTGCGCGAGCGCATCCCGGTGACCCTGGCCGCCATCGGGCCGAGGAACGTCGAGCTCGCCGCCGAGATCGCCGAGGGGTGGGAGCCGGTCTTCTTCCACCCCGGCCGGGCGGCCGAGACCTGGGGGGCGGCCCTCGCCGCCGGCCGGGCCAGGCGGGACCCGGCGCTCGGACCGCTCCAGGTGCTGGTCGGCGCGCCCTGCGCCGTGGGGGAGGGCCTCGAGGAGCTCCGGGACGCCGCCCGCCACCAGCTCGCCCTCTACATCGGCGGGATGGGTGCCCGCGGCAAGAACTTCTACAACGAGCTGACCGTGCGCTACGGCTTCCCCGAGGCCGCCGCGCGGGTGCAGGACCTCTACCTGGCCGGCCGCAAGGAGGAGGCGGCCGCGGCCGTCCCGCAGGAGCTGGTCGACGCGACCTCGCTCGTGGGCCCGGCCGGCTGGGTCGCCGAGCGCCTGGCGGCCATGGCCGAGGCGGGCGTGACCACCGTCGTCGCCCACCTCGTGCAGGCCGGCCGGGAGGAACGGCTGCGCACGGTCGAGCAGCTGAAGAACCTGGCCGCGGACCTGTGAGCCCGAGCGGTGCCGGGGACCGGCCCGCCGACGGCGGGGGAGCGGTCCGGCTGACCCGGGACGGCCCCGTCGCCACCCTCACGCTGGCCAACCCGCGGCGGAAGAACGCCGTCGCGCGGTCCTCCTGGCGGCTGCTGCGCGCCGCGCTGGACGACGTGGTGGACGGCGGTGCCCGGGTCCTGGTCGTCACCGGCGCGGGCGAGGACTTCTGCGCGGGCGCCGACCTCTCCGACGCCGGCGCGGGGCGACGGCCGCCGATGGTCGACATGACCGAGGTCAACGCGGCCTGCCTCGCGTTGCACCGGCTGCCCGTCCCGACCGTCGCCCGCGTCGACGGGGTCGCCGTCGGCGCGGGGATGAACCTCGCCCTCGGGTGCGACTTCGTCATCGCCTCGACCAGGGCCCGGTTCTCGGAGATCTTCGTCCGCCGCGGGCTGTCGGTCGACTTCGGCGGCTCCTGGCTGCTGCCCCGGCTGGTCGGCACCCACCGCGCCAAGGAGCTGGTGCTGCTCGGGGACGAGGTCGACGCCGAGCGGGCCCGGGAGTGGGGCCTGGTCCGGGAGGTCGTGCCCCCCGAGGAGCTCGACGGGGCGGTGGACCGGCTCGTCGCACGGCTGCTCACCGGCCCCCCGGTCGCCATGCGGCTGTCCAAGCGGATGCTCGACGACTCCTGGGAGGTGTCCTTCGAGCGCGCCCTGGAGGACGAGGCCCGCGCCCAGCAGGTCAACTTCGGCACCGAGGACACCGCCGAGGCCGGCCGGGCCTTCCTCGAGAAGCGCGACCCCGTGTTCCGCGGGCGCTGACCCCCGACCAGGAGGCGACGATGACGTCCCCCGAGCCCGACGGTCCCGACCAGGCGTCCCCGCCTCTGCCCGCCGGGATGCCGGCCGACCTCACGACACTCCGGCCGGCCGCTCCGGAGCCCGGTGTCCTGGTGCTCACCCTCGACCGGCCCGAGCGGCTCAACGCGTTGTCGGCCGACCTGCTGCGCGAGCTGCACGCGGTGCTCGACGTCCTCGCCGGGGACCCGTCGGTCCGGGTGCTGGTGCTCACCGGCGCCGGCCGCGGCTTCTGCGCCGGCCTGGACCTCACCGCCTTCGACATGGGCGGCCCCGACCGGGCCACCCGCTCCCCGCAGGCGGGCCTGGCGCTGCAGAAGCAGATCGCCGCGCTCGTGCCGAAGCTGCGCGCGCTGCCGCAGGTGGTCGTCGCCGCGGTCAACGGGCCCGCGGCCGGCGGCGGGCTGGCGCTGGCCCTGGCCGCGGACGTGCGGATCGGGGCGGCGTCGTCCCGCTACACCGTCGCCTTCGTGCGGCTGGGCCTCTCCGGCTGCGACATCGGGGTCAGCTGGCTGCTGCCCCGCCTGATCGGCGCCTCCCGCGCCTTCGAGCTGCTGCTCACCGGCCGGGTCGTCGACGCGGTCGAGGCCGACCGCATCGGCCTGGTCACCCGCGTGGTGCCCGACGAGGAACTCCTCGACGCGGCCCTGGGCACCGCGCGGGCGGTGCTGGCCAACTCGCCGATGGGCGTGCGCATGACCAAGGAGGTCATGTGGAGCCAGCTGGAGGTGTCGAGCCTGCAGGCCGGCATCGACCTGGAGAACCGCACCCAGATCCTCACCTCGTTCACCGGCGACCACCGCGAGGCGGCGCTCGCCTTCCGCGAGCGGCGCACGCCGGACTTCCGCGACGCCTGAGAGAGGGGTACCCGTGACCGACCGCGACCTGGTCGCCGAGACCGCCCGCCGGGTGGTGGCCGAGCACCCGCCGGCCCGCACCCCGCAGCGGGACTTCCTCGGCGCCTGCTTCGACGCCGGGCTGGCGTGGGTCCACTTCCCGGAGGGCTTCGGGGGCCTCGGCGTGGCCCCCGGGCTGCAGGGCGTCGCCGACGGCATCCTGCAGGGCGCCGGCGGGCCCAACCCCTTCTGGCTCAACCCGATGGGCTACGGGATGGCCGGGCCCACGGTCATGGCGCACGGCTCCCGGGAGCTGGCCGCGGAGCTGCTGCGCCCCGACTACGTCTGCGACGAGATCTGGTGCCAGCTGTTCAGCGAGCCCGGCGCCGGCTCCGACCTCGCCGGGCTGGCCACCCGCGCGGTGCGCGACGGCGACACCTGGGTGGTCGACGGCCAGAAGGTCTGGACCAGCAACGCGCACCGCGCCCGCCGCGCGCTGCTGCTGGCCCGCACCGACCCCGACCAGCCCAAGCACCGCGGCCTGACCTACTTCGTGCTGGACATGACCGACCCCGGGGTCGAGGTGCGCCCGCTGCGCCAGATGACCGGCGAGGCGGAGTTCAACGAGGTGTACCTGCGCGAGGCGCGGATTGCCGACGCCCACCGCCTCGGCGAGGTCGGCCAGGGCTGGCACGTGGCCATGACGACGCTGATGAACGAGCGGACGGCGATCGGCGGCGGCAGCAGCGTCCGTGGCAGCGGCAGCATCGGCACCGCCCTGCGGCTGTGGCGCGAGCGCCCGGACCTGCGCACCCCGGCACTGCGCGAGCGCCTGGTGCACCTGTTCGCCCGGGCCGACGCCGCCCGGCTGACCGGCGACCGCCAGCGGGTCGAGGCCGGGGAGCGGATCGGCCCGGAGGGCAGCATCGGCAAGCTGGTCGGCGCCGAGCTCAACCAGGACGTGCACGAGTGGTGCATGGACGCCCTCGGCGTCGAGGCCACCCTCTACAGCGGCTACGAGACCGGCCCCGACGGCTCGCCGCCGCCGGTGGACGGCGAGGACCGGCAGCGGATGTTCCTGCGCAGCCGGGCGAACACCATCGAGGGCGGCACCTCCGAGGTGCTGCGGAACATCCTCGGCGAGCGGCTGCTCGGCCTGCCCGGCGACCTGCGCGCCGACACGGGCCGGCCGTGGAGCGAGGTGCCCCGTGGCTGAGGCCGGCCTCGACGGCCCCCTCGCCGGGCGGGTCGCGCTGGTCACCGGCGGCGGCCGGGGCATCGGCGCGGCGATCAGCCGCGAGCTCGCGCGGGACGGTGCCGCGGTCGCCCTCACCTATCGGCGGGACCGGGCCGCCGCCGAGGCGCTCGCCGGGGAGCTGGCCGGCACGGGCGCGCGGGTGCTCGTCCTGGCCTCCGCCGTCGACGACCCGGCCGACTCGGCGCGGGCGGTGGCCGCCGTCGTCGAGCGGTTCGGCGCCCTCGACGTCCTGGTGAGCAACGCCGGCGTGGCCAGCCGCGGCCTCCCGGTCGCCGACACGACGCACGAGGAGCTGTCCCGGGTGCTGGCGGTGCACGCGCTCGGCCCCCACCAGCTGGTGCGGGCGGCACTGCCGCACCTGCGCGCGGCGCGGCGGGCCGACGTGGTGTTCGTCAGCAGCATCGCCGCCTCCACCTGGAGCCCGGGCGGGGCGCCCTACGCCATGGGCAAGGCCGCCGTCGAGGCGCTGGCGCACACCCTGGCCCGCGAGGAGCGCCGCCACGGCGTCCGCGTCAACGTCGTCGCCCCCGGGCTGACCGACACCGAGATGGGCCGCCGGCTGGCCCGGGCCACGCGCAGCGTCGACGACATCCACGAGCTCGACGACTCCTCGCCCTTCGGCCGGGTCTGCGCCCCGGAGGACGTCGCCCGCGTCGTGCGGTTCCTCGTCGGGCCCGGCGGCGGCTACGTCAACGACCAGCGGATCGTCGTGGACGGAGGGACCTTCTGATGGTCGAGTTCGAGCTCACCCCCGAGCACCGCGACCTGCGCGCCGTGGCCCGGGAGTTCTGCGCCGAGCGGTTCGCCGAGCCCGAGGTGCGTCGGCTGATGGACACACCCGACGGCTTCGACCGGGAGGTCTGGCGGCGGCTGGGCCGCGACGTCGGGCTGCTCGGCCTCGCGGTGCCGGAGGAGCTCGGCGGGGCCGGCGCCGGCCTGGTCGACCTGGCGCTGGTCGCCGAGGAGTTCGGGCGGGCCGTGGCGCCGGCCCCGCTGCTCGGCTCGGTCGCGCTGGCCGCGACCGCGCTGCGGCTCGGCGCCGACGACGGCGCCGGCGAGGAGCTGCTGCCGGCGATCGCCGAGGGGGAGGCGGTCGCGGCGCTGGCGGCCACCGACGCCCGCGGCGCGTGGGCGCCGGCCCGGCCCACCGTCGGCGCCGAACGGGGTGCCGGCGGGTGGCGGCTGACCGGGGAGCAGGCCCACGTCCTGGACGGCGCAGCGGCCGACGTGGTCGTCGTCCTCGCCGGCACCGACGCCGGCCCGGGGCTGTTCGCCGTCGAGGCGGGTGCCGCCGGCCTGACCCGCGAGCCGCAGCCGGGGCTGGATCTCACCCGGCGGCAGGCCCGGCTGCGCTACGACGGGGTCCCCGCCCGGACGGTGGGCCAGCCCGGGCAGGGGACCGTCGCGGTCGCCGGTGCCCGGGAGGTCGCCGCCGTCGTGCTCGCCGCCGAGGCGGTCGGCGGAGCGCAGCGGCTGCTGGACCTCTCGGTGGGGTACGCGCGGACCCGGCTGCAGTTCGGGCGGGCCATCGGCTCCTTCCAGGCGGTCAAGCACCGCTGCGCGGACATGCTGGTCGACGTCGAGCACGCCCGGTCGGTCGCCTACCACGCCGCCTGGGCGCACGACGCCGGCACCGACGACCCGGCCCTGGCCGCCGACCTGGCCACGGTGGTCACCGCGGCGGCCTACCTGCGGGTCGCCAAGAGCACGGTGCAGGTGCACGGCGGCATCGGCTTCACCTGGGAGCACCCCGCCCACCTGTACTACAAGCGCGCCGTCAGCGACGCGACCCTGCTCGGCGGCCGGGCGGCGGCCGCCGACCGGCTCGCCGCAGCCGTGCTCGACGACCCCGTGCTCGACGACCCCGTGCTCGGCCCGGCGTCCTGACCGCCGTGGAGGGAGAACCCCGGGCCGGCGGCCGGGGTACCGCGGGGATCACCGGCAACGACCAGCCGGGGGTGCACCGGCTGCTGCGCTCGTACCGTGACGTCGACAGCGAGCTGGTCGGCGCCGGGCCGCACGTGGAGGCCCGGACCGCGGCCGAGTGGGCCGCCCGGTTCGACCCGGCGGAGGTGGTCCGCCGCCGGGCGGCCCTGCAGGGCCGCGGCCGCGCGCGGACCGGTTCCTGAGCCGAGGGAGGGGACCGTGGGATCACCGCACGCCGCCGGGGCCGCGACCGTGCCGGGCCCGGCGCAGCAGGAGCGCCGCGACACCGGGCCGCTGACCGGCAAGGGCCGGGCCCGCAAGGCCGAGCTGCTGGACGCGGCGCGCCGCGTCTTCGAGCGCCTGGGGTTCCTCGACACCCGGGTGGCCGACATCGTGGCCGAGGCCCGGGTCGCCCAGGGCACCTTCTACACGTACTTCGACTCGAAGGACGCGGTGTTCCAGGCGGTGGCCCGGACCGTCGTGGCCGAGCTGCTCGAGGCCCTGCAGGCCGACGGCCCGCACGCCGGCACGCCCTACGAGCGCGCCCACGGGGCCATGGAGCGCTTCGTCGACGCCTACCGGCCCCGGGCGCGGATCATCGCCCTCATCGAGCAGGTCGGCACCTTCACCCCGGAGCTCAAGCGCCTGCGGCTGCAGGTCCGCGAGGCCTTCGTGGAGCGGGCCGCCCGCGGCATCGCCCACCAGCAGGAGGCCGGCGTCGCCGACCGGTCCCTGGACCCCGTGCTCACCGCCGAGGTGCTCGGCGCGATGGTCGACCACACCTGCTACGTGTGGCTGAACCTGGGCAAGGAGTTCGACCGCGAGGCGCTGCTGCACACCCTGACGCTGGTCTGGGTCCGGGCCATCGGCGCCGAGGGGAAGGGGGAGCCCGGCCGGCGAAGCACCGCTGACGCGGCGTCCGCCACCCCCTGATCCCGCGCGGCCCGGCCGCTCGTCCCGCCCCCGGTCCCTACGACTTTGAGTGCAACTGCACTCGGAGTCGTAGGCGCCCGGTGCGGTGTGTCCCCGTGCGGCGTGGACGGGGCGCGCCGGCCCTGAGATAGTAGGACGTCCGAACATCTCGGCCCCATCGCCGCCGGCGTCCGACCCCAGGGAGCGGCATGCCCTCCGACCTGCACGTCCCCGTCCACCCCGTCCGGTTCGTCACCGCGGCGAGCCTGTTCGACGGGCACGACGCGGCCATCAACGTCATGCGGCGGCTGCTGCAGAGCCAGGGCGCGGAGGTGGTGCACCTCGGGCACGACCGCAGCGTGGACACCGTCGTCCGGGCCGCGCTGGAGGAGGACGTGCAGGGGGTGGCGATCTCCTCCTACCAGGGCGGCCACGTCGAGTACTTCTCCTACCTGGTGGAGCGGCTGGCCCAGGCCGGCGCCGGCCACGTCAAGGTCTTCGGGGGCGGCGGTGGGGTGATCGTGCCCGAGGAGATCGCCCTGCTGCGCGAGCGCGGCGTGCGGATCTTCAGCCCGGAGGACGGCCAGCGGCTCGGCCTGCCCGGGATGATCAACGAGCTCATCCGGGAGTGCGACGTCGACCTGGCCGCGCAGGGGCCGGACGCCGACGCGCTGCTGACCGGGGACCCGGCGGCGCTGGCGCGCACGATCACCGTGCTGGAGACCGGCCGCGACGAGGCGCTGGCCGCCCGGGTGCGCGAGGCGGCCGCCGGGCGGACGGTGCCGGTGCTGGGCATCACCGGGACCGGCGGGTCGGGGAAGTCCTCGCTGACCGACGAGCTGCTGCGCCGGCTGCGGCTGGACCAGGAGGACAAGCTCCGGGTCGCCGTCCTGGCGATCGACCCGACCCGCCGGCGCGGGGGCGGTGCGCTGCTCGGTGACCGGATCCGGATGAACGCGCTGGAGACCGGCGAGGGGTCGCACACCTTCTTCCGGTCGATGGCCACCCGCTCGGCCGGGGCGGAGACCCCGGAGCACCTCGAGGACGTCCTCGCCGCGGTGCAGGCCGCCGGCTTCGACCTGGTCATCGTGGAGACGCCGGGCATCGGCCAGGGCGACGCCGGGATCGTCCCGTTCAGCGACGTGTCGCTGTACGTGATGACGCCGGAGTTCGGCGCCGCCTCGCAGCTGGAGAAGATCGACATGCTCGACTTCGCCGACGCGGTGGCGGTCAACAAGTTCGAGCGGCGCGGCGCCGAGGACGCGCGCCGGGACGTCGCCCGGCAGATGCTGCGCAACCGGGAGGCGTTCGGGCAGCCCTGGGAGGAGATGCCGGTCTTCGGCACCAGCGCGGCCCGGTTCAACGACGACGGGGTCACCGCGCTCTACCACCACCTGCTCGGGCTGCTCGCCGAGAAGGGGCTGCCGGCCGGCACCGGCGTCCTGCCGCGGGTGGAGACGCGCACCTCCACCGGCCTGGCCAGCGTGGTGCCCTCCCAGCGCTCCCGGTACCTGGCCGAGATCGCCGAGGCGGTGCGCGGCTACCACGCCGAGACCGAGGCGCAGGCCGCGATCGTCCGCCGGCGCCAGCACCTGCGCACCGCCGCCGAGGTGCTCGAGGGCGAGGCGTCCGAGGCCGCCCGGGCGGCGGCGGAGGCCGCCGACGGCGAGCTGTCGCCGGTCGTGCGGGCCCTGCTGGAGGAGTGGCCCGCCCGCGTCGAGGACTACTCCGGCGACGAGCACGTCTACACCGTGCGCGGCAGGGAGATCCACGTCCCCCTCACCCGGGAGACGCTGTCGGGCACGAAGGTGCGCCGGGTGGCGCTGCCCCGGACGAAGGACGAGGGGGAGCTGCTGGGCTTCCTGCGCCGGGAGAACCTGCCCGGGGCCTTCCCGTACACCGCCGGCGTCTTCCCGTTCAAGCGCTCCGGCGAGGCGCCGGCCCGCATGTTCGCCGGCGAGGGCGACGCCTTCCGCACCAACCGCCGCTTCAAGCTCCTCTCCGCCGGGAACGAGGCGACCCGGCTGTCGACGGCGTTCGACTCGGTCACCCTCTACGGCCGCGACCCCGACCCGCGGCCGGACGTCTACGGCAAGGTCGGCACCTCCGGGGTCTCCATCGCCACGCTCGACGACATGGAGGTCCTCTACTCGGGCTTCGACCTGTGCAGCCCGACGACGTCGGTGTCGATGACGATCAACGGCCCGGCGCCGGCGATCCTCGCGATGTTCCTCAACACCGCGATCGACCAGCAGCTCGACCGGTTCCGCGAGGAGGAGGGCCGGGAGCCCGACGCGGCGGAGGCCGAGGAGATCCGGGCCCGGGTGCTGACGACCGTCCGGGGCACGGTGCAGGCGGACATCCTCAAGGAGGACCAGGGCCAGAACACCTGCATCTTCTCGACCGAGTTCGCGCTGCGCTGCATGGCCGACATCCAGGAGTGGTTCATCGAGCACGGCGTCCGGAACTTCTACTCGGTGTCGATCTCCGGCTACCACATCGCCGAGGCCGGGGCGAACCCCATCAGCCAGCTGGCCTTCACCCTGGCCAACGGCTTCACCTACGTCGAGTCCTACCTCGCCCGCGGCATGGACATCGACGCGTTCGCGCCCAACCTGTCGTTCTTCTTCTCCAACGGCATGGACGCCGAGTACTCGGTGATCGGCCGGGTGGCCCGCCGCATCTGGGCGGTCGCCATGCGGGAGAAGTACGGCGCCAACCCCCGGTCGCAGCAGCTGAAGTACCACGTGCAGACCTCGGGCCGCTCCCTGCACGCGCAGGAGATGGACTTCAACGACATCCGCACCACGCTGCAGGCGCTGTGCGCGATCTACGACAACGCCAACAGCCTGCACACCAACGCCTACGACGAGGCGGTGACCACCCCGTCGGCGCACTCGGTGCGCCGGGCGCTCGCGATCCAGATGATCATCGACAAGGAGTGGGGGCTGGCGGACAACGAGAACCCGCTGCAGGGCTCCTTCATCGTCGATGAGCTCACCGACCTGGTCGAGGAGGCGGTGCTGGCCGAGTTCGACCGGATCGCCGAGCGCGGCGGCGTGCTGGGCGCCATGGAGACCGGCTACCAGCGCGGCAAGATCCAGGACGAGTCGATGCTCTACGAGCACCGCAAGCACGACGGTAGCCTGCCGATCGTCGGCGTGAACACCTTCCTCGACCCGAACGCCGGTGAGGAGGCCCCGAAGACCCTCGAGCTGGCCCGCGCCACCGAGGCGGAGAAGCAGTCCCAACTGAGCCGACTCGAGTCGTTCAAGGCCCGGCACGCCGACGAGGCCCCGGCCGCGCTGGCCCGGCTGCAGCAGGTGGCCATGGAGGGCGGCAACGTCTTCGCCGCCCTGATGGACGCCGTCCGGGTCTGCACGCTCGGGCAGATCTCCGACGCCTTCTTCGAGGTGGGCGGCCAGTACCGGCGCAATGTATGAGGGATGACCTCGGGACGGCGGTCGAACTGCCGCGGCCGCCGCGCCGGGTGGTGTCGCTGGTGCCCTCGCTGACCGAGGCGCTCGCGGAGACCGTCCCCGACCGGCTGGTGGGCGCCACCGACTGGTGCACCCACCCGGCCGGCCTCGACGTGCCGCGGGTGCGGGGCACCAAGAACCCCGACCGGGCCGCGATCGCGGCGCTGGCCCCCGACCTCGTCGTGGCCAACCGGGAGGAGAACCGGCGCCTGGACGTCGACCGGCTGCGGGCGGCCGGGATCCCGGTCTGGGTGACCGTCATCGAGTCGGTGGAGGAGGCGCTGACCTCGCTGCGCCGGCTGTCCGCCGAGGTCCTCGGCGTCGGCGAGCCGGGCTGGCTGGCCGCCGCCGCCGCGTCGTGGGCGGCCCCGGCGCCGTCCCCGCCGCTGCGGGTCGCGGTGCCGGTCTGGCGGGACCCGTGGATGGTGGTCGGGCCGCGCACCTTCACCGGCGACGTGCTGGCGCGGCTGGGCCTGGTCAACGCCTTCGACGCGGGGGAGGACCGCTACCCGAAGGTCCCGGTCGCCGACGTCGTCGCCGCCGACCCGGACGTCGTCGTCCTCCCCGACGAGCCCTACCCGTTCACCGCGGACGACGGCCCGGAGGCGTTCCCCGGCACCCGCTGCGCGCTGGTCCCCGGCCGCGACCTCACCTGGTACGGGCCCTCGCTGGCCGGCGCCCGGGACCGCCTGCTGGCGGCCGTTCGCCCGAGCGGGTGACCCGGGGCCGAGGGGCTCAGGTTCGGAGCCCGGCCGGCCGATCGATACGGTGGGGCGGGGTCGCGACCGGCTCCGGCGCCGGCCACCGGGCCGGCGCGCGCCGGGCGGCACGGGGGACGGAGGTGCTGGTGGACATCCCCGCGATGCGGGCCAGTTTCGCCAAGGCGGCAGCCGCCGGGGACGAGGCGCCGCTGTTCTTCTACTCCCACCTCTTCCTCAGCCACCCGGAGACGCGGCAGCTCTTCCCCGTCTCCATGGCGCACCAGCGGGACCGGCTGTTCCAGGCCCTGGGCGACGTCGTGGCCTACGTCGACGACCTCGACCGGCTCGTGCCGATCCTGCAGGCGCTCGGCCGCGACCACCGCAAGTTCGGAGCCGTCGCCGAGCACTACCCGGCGGTGGGCGCCAGCCTGATCGCCACGTTGCGGCACTTCGACGACCAGTGGGACGCCGCGCTGGAGCAGAACTGGACCGAGGCCTACGGGTTGGTCGCCCAGGTGATGATCGAGGCGGCCGACGCGGCGGCGGACCAGCCGCCGTGGTGGGACGCCGAGGTGGTCGCGCACGAGCGCCGCGGCGTCGACACCGCGGTGCTGTGGCTGCGCCCGGATCCGGAGTACCGCTTCGCGGCGGGGCAGTCCCTCTCCCTGGAGACCGGTGTCCGGCCCAAGCTGTGGCGCTACTACTCGCCGGCCAACGCGCCGCGATCGGACGGGTTGGTCGAGATCCACGTGCGGGCCTACGACGGCGGGCCGGTCGGTGCCGCCCTCGTCCGCCGGGTCGGCACGGGGGACGTGCTGCGCCTCGGCCCGCCGATCGGGCACCTCACCTTCGACGCGGACTCCGACCGTGACCTGCTGCTCGTCGCGGGCGGCACCGGCCTGGCCCCGCTCAAGGCGGTGGTCGACCACGTCGCACGCATCGGGCCGCTGCGGCGGGTCGACCTGTTCGTCGGCTCCCGCACCGAGGACCGGATCTACGACCGCGCCCACCTCGAGCGCCTGGCGGAGCGGCACGGCTGGCTCACCGTGACGTTCGCGGTCTCGGGGGACGACCTCTCGTCGCTGCAGCAGGGCGACGTGGGCGAGGTCGTCGCGCGGCACGGGCCGTGGACCGGCCGGGACGTCTACGTGGCCGGGCCGGCCCCCATGGTCGAGGACACGACGAAGCGGCTGCTGGCCGACGGCGTGCGCGCGGAGCGCATCCGCAGCGAGGTGTTCGCGCCCAGCCGGCTGGGACCCAGCCTGGACGGAGAGGTGACCGAATGAGCATCCACCCACCCCAGGGCGGGGAGCGGCGGCTGAGCCCCGGCGACGTCCGCGGTGTGCAGCTGCCGCGGGCGCCCCTGCTGCGCCCGGGGTACAGCGACGTCGAGGTCGACCGGTTGCTGGACCGGGTGGCCGACGAGCTGGCCCGGCTGCACGCGGACAAGGCCGAGCTGCGGGACCAGCTGCGGGCCCTGCGGGACCAGGTGGACGGCGCGGTCCCGCCCGAGGCGCCGAGCGACCAGGCCGTGCGCATCCTGGCCACCGCCCAGCAGACCGCCGACAGCTACGTCGCCGAGGCCGAGGACTTCAGCCGCCAGATCACCGCCGACGCGCGCGCCCAGTACGAGGAGCAGATCCGGCGGGCGAAGGAGAACGCCGGCGCGATCATCGAGGCCGCCCAGGAGGCCGCGGTCCGGATGACCGCCGGCGAGCGACCCGCGGAGGTCGGCGGGCCCCAGCGCAGCGCCCAGGAGCTCGCGGAGCAGGTGGCCTACCTGAAGGCCTTCGCGCAGGCCTGCCGCACCCAGCTGCGGGCCTACCTCGAGGCCCTGCTCGCCGACGTCGAGGCCGAGTGGGGGCGCGCCGACCCCGGAGCGCTGCCCACGCCACCCGTCCCCCCGGTGCAGCGTGGCGGACGGGCGCCCGTGGCGCCGAACGTGGCCCGGGACGCGTCGGCGGGTGAGGATCCGGCCTAGCGGCCGGCCCGGCCCGGTGCCGTCCGGCACGGCTCACGCGGGCCGAAGGCCGCGGTCGGCCACGGGCGGCGGGCCAGGTGAAGGGCCCCGGCGGCCAGGACGGGGTTGCCCAGCGTGTAGGTGCCCAGCGGCGTCGTCCCGAGCGCGAAGGCGGCCACGGCCAGCAGCCCGAGCCGGGCGGCGGGGTCGCGACCCAGGACGGCCGCGGCGACCGCGGTCTCCCCCGCGGTCATGGCCACGCCGAACGCCCGCGGGGCGGGCTCGGTGAGGGCGAGCCCGGCGCGCCGGTACCAGCCCCAGGGCGCCCGCCGGGCGAGCGCCGGGAACTGCTCGGGGGCCGTCACGGTCGTGGCCCCGTTCCAGGCCAGGCCCGTGACGGCGAAGAAGACGCCCAGGGCCCGCCGCCCGGCGGAGGGCCGCCGGTAGGCCAGCCCGGTGAGGAGGGAGTAGACGGCGACCGCGACGAGCAGCTGGCGGACGTCGTCGGCCGTCGCCGGTGCGGCCCCGGCCGGTCCGGCACGGGTCCGGTCCTCCGCCGTCCCGGTCACGGGGTCCGCCGTCGACGCGTCATGCCCCGAGCGTCAGGGACACCGCCCGGTCCCGTCAGGGTCCGACGTCCCGCACCACGGGTGATCAGCGGCCCCGGCCGGCGGCGCGCATCCTGGCCTGCGCCCACAGGACGAGGCAGCGCAGCGCCGCATGGCCCTCGGGGGACGCGAACCCCTGCTCCAGCCGCGCCGCGGCGATCAGCTCGTGGGCGTCGACGGAGCCGTGGGTGTGGAAGCGGTCCAGGACCCGGCCCGAGGTCGCCGGGTTGCGGAAGAGGCCGGCGATCCCCAGCGCCACCGTGTCCGACACGGTGAGGTCGACCGGCGGGTGCGCGAGAGCCGCCCGACGGTCGAGGACCCGCGCCACCTCGCGGAACACCTGGCTCTCGGTCGCCGCCCTGGTCGTCCTCGCGGAGACGATCACGGGCAGTCCTCGGGCGGGTCGGTCCACCCCGACGTGGTCGACCACCCGGGCGACGTCCTGGAGACCCGCCGCCGGGCAGGTGACCTGTTGGGGTCAGACGCCGGCGCCCACCACGCCGGTGACCCGGACCGACGTCAGGGCTGTCGCACCGCGTCCCCCGACGCCGCGTACCGCCGCCGGAGCAGGTGCTTCTGCAGCTTGCCGGTGGGCGTGCGCGGCAGCTCGTCGACGAACTGCACCCGGCTCGGGCACTTGAAGTGCGACAGCCGCTCCCGGGTGTAGCCGACCAGCTCCTCGGCCAGCCCGTCGGTCAGCGCCCCCGTGGCCGGCTGGACCAGCGCGAGCACCGACTCGCCCATCTCCTCGTCCGGCACCCCGATCACCGCGACGTCGTGCACCGCGGGGTGCAGCGCGAGCACGTCCTCGGCCTCCCGCGGGTACACGTTCACCCCGCCGGAGATGATCATGTTGGACTGCCGGTCGGTCAGGTACAGCCAGCGGTCCTCGTCGAGGTAGCCCATGTCGCCGACCGTCGACCAGGTGGGGTGGTCGGGGTGCCGGGCCTGCGCCGTCCGCTCGGGGTCGCCCAGGTAGGCGAAGGGCATCGCCTCGCGCTCGAAGTAGACGACGCCGACCTCGCCGGGGGGCAGCTCCCGGCCGTCGTCGCCGACGACGTGCACGGTGCCGAGGAAGCCGTCGCGGCCCACGGTGCCCGGGTGGGCCAGCCACTCGGCGCTGCTCACCATCGTGACCCCGGCGCTCTCGGTGGAGGCGTAGTACTCCTCGAGCACCGGGCCCCACCAGTCGATCATCGCCCGCTTGACCTCCGGCGGGCACGGCGCGGCGGCGTGGACGGCGACCCGCAGGCCGGACACGTCGTAGCGGGCCCGCACCTCCGGCGGCAGCTTGAGCATCCGGACGAACATCGTCGGCACGAACTGCCCGTGGGTGACGCCGTACCGCTCGATCGCGGCCAGCGCGGCCTCGGCGTCGAAGGCCTCCATCATCACGACGCTGCCGCCGGTCGCCTGCACCGCGCCGATGAACCGCAGCGGCGCCGCGTGGTAGGCCGGGGCCGGGGAGAGGTAGACGGTGTCCTCCCCGAAGCCGTAGCGGGTGCCGAACACCGCGGCGATGCTGTCGCCGGGCTCGGTCACCTGCCGGTCGGGCAGCGGCGGCCGGATGCCCTTGGGGCGGCCGGTCGTGCCGGAGCTGTAGAGCAGGTCGGCGCCGCGCGGCTGGTCGGCCGGCGGCACCGGGTCCCCGGCGGCCAGCGCGTCGGCGTACCCGGTGAAGCCCTCGACCAGCCCGCCCACGGCGAGCGCGGCCTCGAGGGCCGGGACGGCGCCCCGCAGGTGCCGCGCCAGCGGGGCCAGCGTCGCGGCGGCCACCAGCACCCGCGCGCCGCTGTCGGCGACGACGTAGGTGGCCTCGGCCGGTGCCAGGTGCCAGTTCACCGCCGTGACGTAGAGCCCGGCGCGCTGGCAGGCCCAGTAGACCTCCGAGACCTCGAGCCGGTTGTCGGTCAGCAGCGCCACGACGTCCCCGGGCCGCAGGCCCTGGGCCCGCAGCCACGAGGCCAGCCGCGTCGACCGCTCCTCCAGCTCGGCGTACGTGAGCGTGGCACCGGAGCCGGCCATCACCAGGGCGGGCCGGTCGGGGGCGGTGCGGGCGAAGGCGCCGGGCCAGGGCATCGCCGTCCTCCTCAGCCGGTCGGGCGGGTGCGGACGAGGTTCATCGCCACCATCGACAGGACGACGTCGCCCGCGCCGTTGGCCAGCTCGACGCGGGTCCGCAGCAGGCCGCGGTCGGGCTTGCTGCGGGACGGGCGCGCCTCCTCGACCGTCGTCCGCAGGGTGAGCTCGTCGCCCGGCCGCACCGGCGCGCGCCAGCGCAGCTCGTCGACGCCCGGGGAGCCGAGGCTGGAGGCGGGGGAGAGGTACTCGTCGGCGAACAGCCGCATCATCAGCGCGCAGGTGTGCCAGCCGCTGGCGATCAGCCCGCCGAACGGCCCGGCGGCCGCGGCCTCGGCGTCGACGTGGAAGGGCTGCGGGTCGAACCGGCGGCCGAAGTCCACGACGTCGTCGGCCTCGACCCGCAGGGGCCCGTGCTCGGTCGTCGTCCCCGGCAGGTAGTCCTCGAACCAGCGCTCCCCGTCCACCGGCCCGAACGTAGGGGGCACGCCCGGAGTGCGCCAGATCACCCGTTGCTAGGTTGGCGGCCGTGCAGCCGCCCTCCGGCCCGCTCGCGGGCACCCGCGTCGTCGAGCTCGCCGGCATCGGTCCCGCGCCCTACGCCTGCATGCTCCTGGCCGAGCTCGGCGCGGACGTGGTGCGCGTCGACCGCCCCGGCGGCGGCACGCAGTTCGTGCACCCGGCCAAGGAGGCGCTGCACCGCAGCCGCCCCTCGGTGGCGGTCGACCTGAAGACCCCGGCCGGCCGGGACGTCGTCCTGCGCCTGGCCGAGGCCGCCGACGTGCTGGTCGAGGGGCTGCGGCCGGGCGTCACCGAGCGGCTGGGCCTCGGGCCCGACGCCTGCGCCGAGCGCAACCCGCGCCTGGTCTACGCGCGCATGACCGGGTGGGGCCAGGAGGGCCCGCTGGCCGGCCTCGCGGGGCACGACATCAACTACCTGGGCCTCACCGGGGCGCTGCACGCCATCGGCCCGGCCGAGAAGCCGGTGGTGCCGCTCAACATCGGCGCCGACTTCGGCGGCGGCTCGATGTTCCTGCTCGTCGGCGTGCTCGCCGCGCTGCTGGAGCGCGCGACCAGCGGGCGCGGCCAGGTGGTCGACGCGGCGATGGTCGACGGCGCCAGCTCCCTGGTCACCATGGTCCACGGCATGCTCGCCGCCGGCCTCTGGCAGGACCGCCGCGCGGCCAACCTGCTCGACGGCGCCGCCCCCTTCTACGACACCTACCCGTGCGCCGACGGCCGGCACGTCGCCGTCGGCGCGCTGGAGCCGCAGTTCCACGCCAAGCTCCTCGCCGGCCTGGGCATCGACCCCGACGAGCACGGCCCGCAGATGGACGTCGCCCGCTGGCCGCAGCAGCGGGCCCGGATCGCCGCGGCCTTCGCCACGCGCACCCGCGACCAGTGGGCCGGGCACTTCGCCGGCACCGACGCCTGCGTGACCCCGGTGCTGTCGCTCACCGAGGCGCCGGAGCACCCGCACCTGGCCGCCCGCGGCACCTTCGTCGACCGCGGCGGGCACCCCGAACCGGCGCCGGCCCCGCGGTTCTCCCGCACCCCGGCGGCGGTGCGGGGCGCGCCGCGGGCGGCGGGCCAGGACACCCGTGCGGCGCTGGCCGCGTGGGGCTTCGGGGACGGCGAGATCGACGACCTGCTGGCCGCCGGCGCGGTCACGCAGGCCTGACACGGACGACGGACGCGGGAGGAGACCCGGTGGCGGACGAGGTGCGCGTCGAACGGCGCGACGGCGTCATGGTGATCACGATCAACCGGCCGGAGGCGCGCAACGCCCTGGACCGCGCGGTGGCCGAGGGCGTCGCGGCGGCCGTCGACGAGCTCGACGCCTCGGAGGAGCTGCGGGTCGGCGTCCTCACCGGCGCCGGGGGCACCTTCTCGGCCGGCATGGACCTCAAGGCCTTCCTGCGCGGCGAGACCCCGGCGATCGAGGGCCGGGGGCTGTGCGGCATCACCCAGACGCCGCCGCGCAAGCCGGTCGTCGCCGCGGTGGAGGGGTGGGCGCTGGCCGGCGGCTTCGAGCTGGTGCTGGCCTGCGACCTGGTGGTCGCGGCCGAGACGGCCCGCTTCGGGGTGCCGGAGGTCAAGCGCTCGCTGGTCGCCGCCGGCGGGGCGGCGCTGGCGCTGCCGACCCGGGTGCCCACCAACCTGGCGCTGGAGCTGCTGCTCACCGGCGACCCGGTGGACGCCCGCCGGGCGGCGGAGATGGGGCTGGTCAACCGGGTCACCGCCGAGGGCGGGGCGCTGGAGGGGGCGCTGGCGCTGGCCGCCACCATCGCCGCCAACGGGCCGCTGGCGGTGGCGGCCACCAAGGCCGTGGCCCGCGGCGCCCGGGACTGGCCGGCGGGGGAGCGGTGGTCCCGGCAGGGGGAGCTGGTCGGCCCGGTCTTCGCCAGCGAGGACGCCCGCGAGGGCGCCACCGCCTTCGCCGAGAAGCGCGCGCCGGTCTGGCGGGGGCGCTGACCCGCCGCAGGCGCGCCGGCGCGGGGGAGGCATGAGCGCGGAGACCGCACCGGGCACCGGCTCGGCCGTCCCGGCGGAACCACCGCCGCTCGGCGCGCTCGGCCTGCTGCGCACCGGCGGCTACCTCGTCCTGTACCTCAACGCCGCCGCGATCTTCCTCGGCGTCATGGGGCAGGCCATCGCCCGCTCGTGGCTGGCCTACCGGCTCACCGGCTCCAACGCGGCGCTCGGCGGGGTGCTGCTCTCCTTCGGGGTGGCGCTGCTGATCGCCACCCCCTGGGGCGGGGTGGCCGCCGACCGGCTCCCCAAGAGGCTGGTGCTGCAGCTCTCGGTGCTCGTGCTGGCCGGCTCCAGCGCCTGGATCGGCGTCGCGGTGCTGGCGGACGTCGTCCAGTACTGGATGCTGCTGGTCGCCGGCGTCCTCCAGGCGATCGGCTTCGCGCTGTTCAACCCGGCGCGCATGGCCTTCCTCAGCGAGCTGGTGCCGCGCGGCTCGGTGCCCCAGGCGGTCTCGCTGCTGCTGGTCAACACCGAGGCCAGCCGGGTGGTGGGCCCCGCGCTGGCCGGCGTGGTCATCGGGGCGGCCGCCTGGGGGACCGCGGCGGTCTTCCTCGCCAGCGCCGGCCTGGCCGCCGTCGGCCTGCTGCTGACCGGGGCGCTGCCCCCCGGCCGGCGGCGCGGGGAGCCCTCGGACCGCTCGCCGCTGGGCGAGCTGGTCGACGGGGTCCGCTACGTGCGGCGGCACCCGACGCTCGGCGCGCTGGTGCTGTGCGGCATCGGGGTCACGATGCTCGGGATGCCCTACCTGGCGTTCATGCCGACCATCGCCGCCGACCTGTTCGGTCTCGGCTCGGCCGGCTACGGCGTGCTCTCGGCGACGTCCGCGGTCGGCGGCGTGGCCGCCGGGCTGCTCATGGGACGGCGGACCTCCCGGTCCCGCGAGACCCGGGTGCTCGTCGTCTCCGGGGTGGTGTTCGGGCTGGCGCTGGTGGCGCTGGCGTTCGTCCCCTCGGCCGCGCTCGCGGTGGTCGCGCTCCTGCTCGTCGGCGCCGGCATGCTGGCCTTCCAGACCACCAACCAGTCGCAGCTGCTCGCCCTGTCCGATCTCGAGTACCAGGGCCGGGTGCAGGGCCTGGTCATGCTGAGCTTCGGGGCCTTCGGCATCGCGGCACTGCCGCTGGGGCTGCTCGCCGACGCCGTGGGGCTGCGCTGGACGCTGCTGGGCATGGGCGCCGGCGTCGTCCTCGTCGTGCTGCTGTTCGCCCTCCGCAGCCGCCGCCGGGTCGCCGCGGCCCACCGGCTGCGCGACCTCGGCTGACCCGCTAGCGCCAGTCCACGCCCGGCAGCGTCGCGCTCCAGGACTCGGCGATCCGGCCGTCCTGGACGCGGTGCACCACCAGCCAGGTGACGACGGAGGTCTCGCCGGTGTCGAGGTTGACGCCGGTGGTGGTGGCGCGGGTCCACACCCGGTCACCGGCGGCCACCTGGTCGTCGACGGTGGTGGCCGGGTCGTGCAGGAGCTGCCAGGAGTCGCAGACCTCCCGGCGGAACTGGGCGCGGGACAGCGACCGGGTCCCGGCCGAGGAGTGCCGCACGTAGGGCTCGGCGATCAGCTCGTCGATCACCCCGAGATCGCGGCGGTTCCACAGCCCGTCCCAGTAGCGGCGCACGAGCGCGGCGGCGTCCTGCTGTGCTCCCGGCTGTCCCACGGAGCGCGATCCTAGGCGGAGGGGTGAGTGCGCACCCGGGCGCCGACGTGCGAATGTGGTCGGGACGACACCAGCGGCGGTGCCGACGAGGACCGGGAGGACGGGACATGCAGGACGCAGTGATCGTGGAGGCGGTGCGCACGCCGGTCGGCAAGCGCAACGGCGGGCTCTCCGGGGTGCACCCGGCCGACCTGTCCGCGCACGTGCTCACCGCCCTCGTCGAGCGGACCGGGGTCGACCCCGCGGTGGTCGAGGACGTCGTGTGGGGCTGCGTCTCCCAGGTCGGCGAGCAGACCTTCGACATCGGCCGGACGGCGGCGCTGGCGGCCGGCTGGCCCGAGACGGTCACCGGGGTGACCGTCGACCGGCAGTGCGGCTCCTCGCAGCAGGCGGTGCACTTCGCCGCCGCGGGCCTGGTGTCGGGCCAGTACGACGTCGTGGTCGCCGGGGGCGTGGAGTCGATGTCCCGGGTGCCGATGGGCTCCTCCTCCGCCGGCGCCGACCCGTTCGGCGCCCGCTTCTCCGCCCGTTACGGCGGCGTGCGGCCCAACCAGGGCGTCGGCGCGGAGATGATCGCCGAGCGCTGGGGCCTGTCGCGCCAGCAGTGCGACGAGTACTCGGTCGCCTCCCACGAGAAGGCCGCCGCCGCGCGGGCCGAGGGCCGCTTCGAGGGCCAGATCGCCCCGGTGCGCACGCCGGAGGGCACCGTGGTCAGCGCCGACGAGGGCATCCGCGAGGGCACGACCACCGAGGTGCTCGCCGGGCTGAAGACGGTGTTCAAGCCCGAGGGCGGGGTCATCACCGCCGGCAACTCCTCGCAGATCTCCGACGGCGCGGCCGCACTGCTGATGACGACCAGCGAGAGGGCCCGCGAGCTGGGCCTGACGCCGATCGCCCGGGTGCACACCGCGGTGCTGGCCGGCGCCGACCCGGTCATCATGCTCACCGCGCCGATCCCGGCCACGGAGAAGGCGCTGCGCAGGTCCGGGCTGTCGATCGACGAGATCGGCGCCTTCGAGGTCAACGAGGCCTTCGCCCCGGTGCCGCTGGCCTGGCTGGCCGACATCGGCGCCGACGCCAAGGCGCTCAACCCCAACGGCGGGGCGATCGCGCTGGGCCACCCGCTCGGCGGCTCGGGCGCCCGGATCATGACCACGCTGGTGCACCACATGCGCGACAACGGCATCCGGTACGGCCTGCAGACGATGTGCGAGGGCGGCGGCCAGGCCAACGCCACCGTCCTCGAGCTGCTCTGACCCGTGCGGTGACCGGGGTGCCCGGTGCGGGGGGACCTCGCGCCGGGCACCCCGCTGCCCGGGGCCGCACCCTCGGCGAGGTCTACCGGCGCTTCGGCGGGTCCGACGCCGCCGGGACCTCGCCGCTGCACGGGCGCGTCGCCGTCGCGCTGGGTAGGTCCGGGGAGGCGCTGCACGCCCTCGAGGCGGTGCCCGCGCGCCGGCGGCACCCCGCGGTGGTCCTCGCCGCGCTGCACGACCTCGCCCTCGCCGGGCGCGCCCCCGCGCTCGCCGCGGCGTACGCGGCCGGGGACGGCGACGCCGCCGCCGGCGCGGCGGTCGGCACGCTGCTGACGATGACCGACGCGGTCGCGGCCACCGCCGCGCGCCGGCGGCCGCGGACGTCGGAGCCCGACCGCTGCGCCGTGCTGTACCCGGCCGTCGCCGAGGCGGCCCGCCGGGCGGGCGCGGACGCGGTCGGGCTGGTCGCCGTGGCGGCCTCGGCCGGCCTCGACGTCCACGTCGACCGCGTCGGCATCACCTACGGCCACCGCACGGACGGCGGCGGGCGCTCCCTGGGCGACCCGTCGTCCCCCGTGCAGCTGTCGTGCTCGGTCGTCGGGGACCGGCCGGTCCCGGCGCGCCCGGTGCCCGACGTCGCGGCCCGGATCGGCGTCGACCCCGACCCGGTGGACCTGACCGACCCGGAGGACGCGCGGTGGCTGCGCGCCTGCCTGCCGCCGGACCGGCCGGAGCGGGCCGCGGCGCTCGCGGCGGCGGCGGCGCTGGTGGCCGCGGAACCCCCGGTGCTGCTGCGGGGGGACGCCGTCGACCTGCTGCCCGAGGCCGTCGCCCGGGTCCCCGCAGGCGCCCTGCCGGTCGTGACCACCGCGTGGGCGCTGGCGCGGCTCCCGCCCGAACGGCGCCTGCGCTTCCTGCACCGCCTCGACGACGCGGCGGCCGGCCGGGCGGTGGTGTGGGTCTCCGTGGAGGGGGTGGGCGTGGCCCCGGGGGTCCCGACCCTCGGCGACCGCCGCGCCTCCGGCCACAGCACCCTCGGCCTGACGCCGGCCGGCCGGTCGACGGGTCAGGCCGAGGCCGTCGGCCGCTGCTGGTCGCGGGGCCGCCTGCTGGCGTGGCTGGCCGACCCGGCCGGGTAGGGCTAGGCGCTCGCGGTGCCGCCCACCCGGCCGGCCTCCACGTGCGGCCGGGACTGCCACAGCGCCCACTCCGCGCTGATCTCCCCGGCCGTGCGCAGCAGCCGCGGCAGGTGCTCGGCCAGCAGCCGCTCGGTCGAGGTCTCCGCGGCGTGCACCGTCACGTTCACCGCCGCCCGCACCGCGCCGCTGCCGTCCCGCACCGGGACGGCGACCGACCGCACCCCCGGCGCCAGCTCCTCGTCGGCCAGCGCCCAGCCGCGCGCCCGGACCGCGGTCAGCTCCTCGGCCAGCTGGGCGGGGGCGCGCCCGATGTACGGGGGCAGCCCCGACCGGCTCGGCTGGGCCAGGGTGGCGTCCAGCTCCTCCGGCGGCAGCGCGGCCAGGAGCACCTTGCCCTGCGAGGTCTGCGCGGCCGGGAACCGGGTGCCGATCTCCACCCGCAGCGCGATCAGCTTCGGCACCGAGACACGGGCCACGTAGACGATGTCCGACCCGTCGAGCTGCGCCATGGACGACGACTCGCCGGTCTGCGCGACCAGCTCCTCCAGGTGCGGCCGGGCGATGTCCCACAGCCCCAGCGCGCCGATGTAGGCCATCCCCAGCGACAGCACCCGCGGCGTCAGCGCGAAGGTGCCGCCCGAGGAGCGCACGAAGCCCAGCTCCTCCAGCGTGAGCAGCAGCCGCCGGGCGGTCGGCCGGGCCAGCCCCGCCTTCGTCGCCACCTCCGTCAGGCTCATCCGCGGGTGCCCGGCGTCGAAGCAGGCCAGCACGTCCAGCCCGCGCGCCAGCGCCTCCACGAAGTCCGGCCCGTTCCCGCGCCCCGCCATGGCGTCCCTCCTCTCCACCGCCCGGCCCCCGGCCGCTCCGCCGTCCCCGGCCGGGCCCCCGGCCCTCACCCCGTGGGTGCCCACTCGGGAGGGCCGGGACGCCGCACCGGGGGCGGCAGGTGCGGCGCCCCGGGTCCGGTCAGCGGCCGAGGACGCGTTCCTCGCCGCCGGCCCGCTTCGACTCGTCCTTGAAGTCGGTGTACTGGTACGGGTTGTCGAGGATCGCGGCCTCGGCCTCGGGCATGTCGGGGAACATCCCCGCCTGCCAGACCTCCTCGCCGCACTCGGCGCGCAGGTACCCGATGGTGTCCTCGATCTCCCGGCGCGAGGCGGCGAGGTCGACGCCGACCAGCCGGTGGTCGTGCTTCACCACGCGGCCGTCCACGACGACGGTGTGCACGTCGGCGCGCTGCGCCTGGAAGGCGATGTGCCCCAGCGGGTTGAGCAGCGGGAAGGAGACCGGCGAGTGCTCGTTCTTGACCAGGACGACGTCGGCCTTCTTGCCCGCCTCGAGGCTGCCGAGGTCGGCGTCCCGGCCGATGGCGTGCGCCCCGCCCCGGGTGCACCACTCGACGACCTGCTTGGCCCGCAGCCGCAGGTGCGTGATGGTCTCGCCCTTGAGGTGGGCGTCCATGTGCTCGGCCATGCGGTCGGCGTTCAGGGTGGCCCGCATCGCGGAGAACATGTCGCCGTTCCACCACACGCTGGTGTCCATCGACAGCGACACCGGGATGCCGTACTGCAGCACCTGCTCGGTGGGGGCGTGGCCCTGCCCGGCGCTGCACTCGGACTCGGTCGAGATCGAGATCGACCCGCCGGTGGCCGCGATGCGCTGGTAGCTGTCCCGGGTGAGGGTGGCGGCGTGCACGTAGGTCGTCTCCGGCGTCATGAAGCCGCCGTCGTACATCTGCTGGATGCCGGTGTCGCTGGTCGCGCCCCACACCCCGGCGTGGGTGGTGACCGGCAGGCCGAGCTCGCGGGCGACCTCGAACGCCGCCCGCTCCGGGAAGGCCGGGTCGCCGGTGACGTCGAAGGCGATCTGCACGCCCATCATGTCGTCGCGCTCGTCGCGCAGCCGCTCGAGGAACGAGCGGACGGCCGGGTCGGCGGTCCACTCCCACGGGCCGGCCTGGATGTTGCCGTAGGCCAGGACGAACCGGCCGGGCACCGAGCGCAGCGCCTCCAGGGCGGCCTCGGCGTGGTCGACGCTCTGCAGGTTGTGCGACCAGTCGACGGTGGTGGTGACGCCGGCGTCGAGCGACTCGAGCGCGGCCAGCCGGTTGCCGGCCGCGATGTCCTGCGGGCGGAACTTCTTCCCGTGCTCGAGGTAGTACCAGACGAAGTACTGGGTGAGCGTCCAGTCCGCCCCGTAGCCGCGCATCGCGGTCTGCCACATGTGCCGGTGGGTGTCGACCATGCCCGGCATCACGATGCCGCCGGAGGCGTCGATCTCCCGGGTGCCCTCGGGGACCTCCAACCGCGGGCCGACGGCGGCGATCCGGTCGTCCACCACGAGCACGTCCGCGTCGGTGAGCACGGTGCAGGCGTCGTCCATGGTGAGGACCGTGCCGCCGCGGAAGACCAGCGGCCGGCCGGCCTCGGGGGTGGGGCTCGCGGGCTGGCTCATGCGTCTCCTCCTGGGGCGTCGTCGTCCCGGTGCCGGACCGCTGTCCGCACAGCGGGCACCCGGATGCCCCGGCACGATGCTGTGGTGCGCGCCACGTGTCAAGTGCGACGTCGGCCGGGGCCGGGTTGACAGCCGTGGCGCACGCTACTGAGATGGATCCGGACGAGCGTCCGCCTGGCGGCGGGCAGTCGAGGAACGAGGGGTGAGCGCGCACCGATGACGGCAGCAGGCGAACCGGGGGACGACGGGCCGCGCGGGCCGCTGGCCGGCCTCCTCGTGGCCGACTTCTCGCGGATCCTGGCCGGGCCGTACAGCACCATGCTCCTCGCCGACCTCGGCGCGGAGGTGGTCAAGGTGGAGGGCCCGCGCGGTGACGACACCCGCACCTGGGCCCCGCCGGTCCGCGACGGCGTCTCCACCTACTACCTCGGCGTGAACCGCAACAAGCGCTCGGTGGCCCTGGACCTCAAGGACCCCGACGACGCCGCCGCCGCGCAGGAGCTGGCCCGCCGCGCCGACGTGCTGGTGGAGAACTTCAAGCCCGGCGGCCTGGCCCGCTTCGGCCTGGACTACGACTCCGTCGCCGCCGCCAACCCCGGCATCGTCTACGCCTCCATCAGCGGCTTCGGCAGCGCGCCGGAGGGCGCGTCCCTGCCCGGCTACGACCTCATCGTGCAGGCCATCTCCGGGCTGATGAGCCTCACCGGCGACCCGGGCGGCGACCCGTACCGCGCCGGCGTGGCCGTGTTCGACGTGATGGCCGGGCTGCACGCCACCATCGGCGTCCTGTCGGCGCTGCACGCCCGGCAGGAGACCGGCCGGGGCCAGCACGTGGAGGTCAACCTGCTCGCCTCGGCGCTCTCGGGCCTGGTCAACCAGACCAGCGCGTTCGTCGCCGGCGGGGTGGTGCCGTTCCGGATGGGCAACAGCCACCCGAGCCTGTTCCCCTACGAGCCGCTGCCGTGCGCCGACGGGGAGCTGATCGTCACCGCCGGCAACGACGGGCAGTTCCGCAAGCTCTGCGACGTCCTCGGCGTCCCCGAGCTCGCCGACGACCCGCGGTTCCTGCACAACGAGGACCGCACCGCCAACCGGGACCAGCTGCGGCCGCTGCTGGTCGAGCGGCTGCGCACCCGGGGCAAGCAGGAGTGGTTCCGCGACATCATCGGCGCCGGCGTGCCGTGCGGGCCGATCAACACCGTCGACCAGGGCGTGGCCTTCGCCGAGGAGGTCGGGCTCGACCCGGTGGTGACCGCCGGGGCGGGGGACGTCGCGGTGCCCTCGATCCGCAACCCGATCCGGTTCTCCGAGAGCGCGGCGAGCTACCGGCTGCCGCCGCCGGCCCTCGACGAGCACGGCGCGGAGATCCGCCGCTGGCTGCGCGAGCCGCAGGCGGGTGCGCGGTGAGCGGCGAGCGGCAGGAGGCGGACGCGGGCAGCGGCGGGCGGCCGGTCTACCCGACCGCGCTGGGCGCCTCCAGCCGGGAGTCGATCACCCTGCTGGGGCACGACCTGGCCCGCGACGTCATGGGCCGCGTCGGCTTCGGGGAGCTGGCGTTCTGGCTGGCCACGCAGCGGCGGCCCACCCCGGGGGAGACGCGGGTCTTCGAGGCGGTGCTCGCCGCCCTGGCCGACCACGGGTTCACGCCCACGGCGATCGTCACCCGGCTCACCTGGCTGTCGGCGCCGGACTCGGTGCAGGGGGCGCTGGCCGCCGGCCTGCTGGGTGGGGGGTCCCGCTTCCTGGGGGTCACCGAGGACTGCGGCCGGTTCCTGCACGACGTCCTGACCTCGGTCGAGGGCGGCCTGCCCGCCGACGACGCCGGCTGGGACGCCCTCGCGCTGGAGACGGTCACCGCGCAGCGCGCGGCCGGGCGGTTCGTGCCGGGCCTGGGCCACCACGTGCACAAGGACGGCGACCCGCGCACCCCGCGGCTGCTGGAGATCGCCGCCGAGGAGGGGCTGACCGGGCCGCACCTGGCGCTGTTCACCGCCATCGGCCGGGTGCACCCGCAGGTGCTCGGCCGGACGCTGCCGCTCAACGGCGCCGGCGTCTGCGGCGCCGCCCTCGCCGACCTCGGGCTGCCGCTGGAGCTGCTGCGGGGCTTCGCGCTGCTGGCCCGCACCGCGGGCCTGATCGGCCAGCTGGCGGAGGAGATCCGCTCCCCGGTGGCCAACGACGTGTTCCTCTCGGTCGACCTGGCCAACCGGTCGGTCGCCCCCGACCCCTACACCCCCGACCCGTTCCCCCGGGACACCGACGCCGATGGAGGTCGTCATGGCTGAGGTCGCCGCGGTCATCGCGTCCACCCACCACCCCTTCTACTACCGGGCCAGCACCTCGACCGGGGCCGACCGGCCGCCGTTCGCCGACGAGTGGGTGGCCAAGATCGAGCGGTTCCGGGAAACGCTCACCCGCGCCGAGCCCGACGTGCTCGTCATGGTCGGCAGCGACCACTTCCACCAGCTGTGGCTGGACAACATGCCGCAGTTCCTCGTCGGCAAGGCGCCCTGGTTCGACGCCAACTGGTACAACGAGGAGCGCGAGTTCGGCCTGCCGCGGATGCGGTTGCGGGGCCAGGAGGAGCTCGCCGCACACATCCTGCGCGACGGCCTGGACCGCGACTTCGACCTGGCGTTCAGCAACGAGCTGCGCATCGACCACAGCATCACCTGCCCGATCATCACGCTGCGGCCGCAGGCCGACCTGCCGATCGTGCCGGTCTACACCAACATCTTCGCCCCGCCCCTGCCGCAGCCGAAGCGGTTCGTGCAGCTGGGCCGGGCGCTGCGCGAGATGGTCGAGTCCTGGGAGAGCGACCAGCGGGTGGCGATCATCGGCACCGGGCACCTGTCACTGGAGCTCGGCGGCCCCCGCCAGTTCGGCGAGCACGGCCCCGACCCCGAGTTCGACCGCAAGGCCGTCGAGTGGATCGCCTCCGGCGACATCGCGGGCTGCCTGGCCGAGGTGAGCCTGGACAGCCTGCACGCCCCGGGCAACGCCACCCACGGGTTCATGGACTTCATGCTGATGATGGGTGTCGCCGGCGACGGTCAGAAGGCCGACCACGTCGACACCCTCGACCTCTTCCACACCATGGAGGCCTACTTCACCTGGTACCCGGACGGCGTGCCGGCCGGACCCGGCGACACGGCGGAGGCGGGGGCATGAGCAAGTACCTGCTGGACAAGTTCCTGTTCACCGTCGACCGCGACCCCGAGCTGGTCGAGCGCTACCGGGAGGACCCCGACGGCACCGTGGAGTGGTGGGAGGCCGAGATGGCCAACACCCTGCTCAACTGCACGCCGGCGGAGAAGAGCACCTGGCTGGAGTTCACCGAGGACGAGCGGCGCGCGCTGCGCGAGCACGACCACGTGACGCTGTTCCGCATGGGCGCCCACCCGTTCCTCACGCTCACGCTGTTCATCGCGATGTTCGAGCGCGACCACGGCCCGCTGGAGTACCAGAAGGCCTACGCCCGGGCCATGGACGGCATCACGCTGCCCTACCCCGACATCGCGACCTGACCGTGCGCGCCGCCGTCCTCACCACGCCGGGGCAGCCGCCGGCGCACGCCGACCACCCGGACCCCTCGGCCGGGGAGGGGCGCACGCTGGTCCGCGTCACCGCCGCGCCGGTGGTGCCGCTGGACCTGCTGTGCGCCTCCGGGACGTCGTACCTCGGCCGGCCGGCCACGCCCTACGTCCCCGGCGTCCAGGGCGTCGGGGTGGTCGAGCACTCGGCGCGGGTCGCCCCCGGCACGCGGGTCTGGTTCGCCACCTCGGCGGGCATGGCACCCGGCGACGGCAGCCTCGGCGAGCTCTGCGCCGTGCCGGACGCCGACGTGGTGCCGGTGCAGGCCGCCGTCGACGACGCAGCGCTGGCGGCCCTGGGGCTGTCGGCCGTGGCGGCCTGGATGGCGCTGACCTGGCGCGGGCGGCTGCGCCCGGGCGAGACGGTGCTCGTGCTCGGTGCCGGCGGCGCGGTCGGCCAGTCCGGCGTCGCCGCCGCGCGGGAGCTCGGGGCCGGCCGGGTGGTGGCCGCCTGCCGGCCCGGCCCCGGCGAGGACCGGGCCCGTGCGGCGGGGGCGGACGCCGTCGTCCCGCTGACCGGGGACGCCGACGCCCTGGCCGCCCGCCTCGCGGAGGCGGCCGGCGGCCGGTTCGACGTGGTGCTCGACCCGGTGTTCGGCGTCCCCGCGACCGCGGCGAGCCGCGTCCTGGGCGAGGGCGGCCGGCTGGTCAACCTGGGCGGGGCCGCGGGGGACACCGCGGAGCTCTCCTCCGCCGTGCTGCGCAGCCGCTCGGCCGACGTGCTCGGCTACACGAACAACGCGCTGACCCCGCAGCAGCGGGCCGGCGCGCTGACCGCGGTGGCCGAGGTGGCCGCCGCCGGGCGGATGACGGTCGCGCACGAGGTCCGGCCGCTCGCCGACGTCGCCGCCGCCTGGGACGAGCAGGCCGCGGGCACGGCGACCGCCCGGCTGGTCCTCAGCCCCTGACCTCCCCGGGGACCCGCGCCGTGGGCACGGCCGCTGCGGGCCCCGGGGGAGCCGGCGGCCCGCCGGCGAGCAGGTCGCCCAGCCCCGCGAGCCCGACGACCTGGGCCAGGAAGGGGCGCGCCCCCGTGACGCGCAGCCCCCGCCCTGCCGCGCCGGCGCGGGCGGCGGCCTGCGCCACCGCCCGCAGGCCCCCGGTGTCGCAGAAGCCGAGGTGCGCGGCGTCGACGGTCCAGACGGGGTGCGGGGTGAGCCCCAGGGCGACCAGCGCGTCGAGCAGGTGGTGGGCGGTGAGGCGGTCGAGGTCCCCGCGCAGCTCCACCCGGCCGGCCCGCAGGTCGACCGAGACGGTGAGCGTGCGTGGCAGGGTGCGCGGCGGTGGGCCGGACGGTCGCATGAGTGGGTCCCCCGTGTGGCGCCGGGCCGGGGACCGCCCCGGCGCGGCGCACGCGTTCGTGCACGTCGGGCCGGGGCTTCGACCCGGCGCCACGGTAGCAGTGCACGGGCCGACACGCCCGGTGACGAGATCCCCCGGAGGGGACGGCCCCGGCGACGCGGCGTGGCGACTAGGTTGGCAGCGTCCGCGGACGCCGACCTCGCGGCTGCCGCGGACGACGAGCGGATGGGTGGACTCGGTGACGATCCGTCGGGACCTCGTGGTGGTCGGCGCCTCGGCCGGCGGGGTCGAGGCGCTGCGGGACCTGCTCGCCGGCCTGCCGGCCGGCCTGCCGGCGGCGGTCCTCGTCGCGCTGCACATGCCCGCGGGCGGCCGCAGCGCGCTGGCCTCCGTCCTCGCCCGGGCGAGCGCGCTGCCGGTGCGGCCGGCGGAGGACGGGCGGCCGCTGGAACCGGGCACGGTCACCGTCGCCGTCCCCGACCGGCACCTCATGGTGTCCGACGGGCACGTGGCCCTCACCCGCGGCCCCAGCGAGAACGGCCACCGGCCGGCGGTCGACGTGCTGTTCCGCTCGGCCGCCGTGGCCGCCGGTCCCCGGGTGGTCGCCGTCGTCCTCTCCGGGGCGCTGGACGACGGGGCGGCGGGGATGGTCGCGGTGCGGACCCGGGGCGGTGTGGGGGTGGTGCAGCACCCGGACGACGCGATGTACGCCAGCATGCCGGCGCACGCCCTGGAGGCGGGCGGAGCCGAGCACTCCGTGCCCGTCGCCGCCATGGGCGCCCTGCTCGCCCGGCTCGTCGGCGAGCCCGCCGACGCCGACCCGCCCGCCCCCTCGGCGCTCATGGAGACGGAGACCGCGATGGCCGGCATGGACGACCGGGCGATGCAGGCCGACGACCGCCCCGGGACGCCCTCGGGGTTCGGCTGCCCGACCTGCCACGGCGCCCTGTTCGCCATCCGCGAGGGCGGGATGGAGCGCTACCGCTGCCGGGTCGGGCACGCCTGGTCGCCCGAGGCGCTGTCGGTGGAGCAGGCGCACGCGCTGGAGGGGGCCCTGTGGATGGCGCTGCGCGGCCTGGAGGAGCGGGCCACGCTGAGCGCGCACATGCAGGAGCGGGCCGCGGCGCAGGGGCACCCGCACAGCGCGGCGCGGTTCCGGCGCCGCCACGAGGAGGCGCAGGGCGCCGCCGCGCTGCTGCGGCGGCTGCTCTCCGAGGGCCGGCTCGGCGGCGAGGACGTGCCCCCCGACCGGGTGGAGGAGGTCTGACCCGTGGCCGAGCCGCCGCTCGAGGACGACGACCTGCCGGGCCTGGACGACGCCGAGGGGCGGGAGGCGCCCGGCGTCCGGGAGGGCCCGGACCCCGAGTTCGAGGCGCTGCTGCTCTACCTGCGGGAGCGCCGGGGCTTCGACTTCACCGGCTACAAGCGACCCAGCCTGGCCCGCCGGGTGCGGCGTCGGATGGCCGACGCCGGGATCGCCTCCTTCGGCGACTACCAGGACCACCTCGAGGTCCACCCCGACGAGTTCACCGCGCTGTTCAACACCATCCTGATCAACGTCACGAGCTTCTTCCGCGACCGCCCGGCGTGGGACCACCTGCGCGACGACCTGCTGGCCGACGTGCTCGCCGCCGCCGGGCCGACCATCCGGGTCTGGAGCGCCGGCTGCGCCTCCGGTCCGGAGGCCTACAGCCTGGCCATCCTGCTGGCCGACGCCCTGGGCGTCGAGGAGTTCCGGGCGCGCGTCAAGATCTACGCCACCGACGTCGACGAGGAGGCCCTCGCCCACGCCCGGGCGGCGCTCTACACCGAGCGCGAGCTGGCCGGCCTGACGCCGGCGCAGGTCCGGGACTACTTCGTGCCCGAGGGGACGCGCCACTCCTTCCGCAAGGACCTGCGGCGCTCGGTGATCTTCGGTCGCAACGACCTGGTGCAGGACGCGCCGATCTCGCACATCGACCTGCTGCTGTGCCGCAACACCCTCATGTACTTCACCGCCGAGACGCAGGCGCGCATCCTCGGCCGGCTGCACTACGCGCTCGACCCCAGCGGCCTGCTCTTCCTGGGCAAGGCCGAGATGCTGCTGGCGCACGACCAGCTGTTCGCGCCGGTCGACCTCACCCGCCGGTTCTTCCGCAAGCGGGACGGCGGCCCGGTCCCCGAGCGCCGGACCGCCGTCGCCCCGGTGCGGCCGGTGACGGCGGCCGGCTCCGAGGACCTCGCCCGGCTGCGGCAGGAGGCGCTGCTGTCGAGCCCGGCCGCCCAGCTCGCGCTGGACAGCGAGGGCCGCCTGGCCGTCGTCAACCACCAGGCCGAACGGGTGCTCGGGGTCGACCCGCGCGACGTCGGCCGTCCCCTCCAGGACCTGGAGATCTCCTACCGGCCGGTCGAGCTGCGTTCCTCGATCGCCGAGGCCACCCAGACCCGCCGCCCGCTGTGGCTGCGCGGCGTGGAGCGGCGCCGCCCGGGCCAGGAGCCGGCCGTCTTCGACGTCCAGGTCGTGCCGATCTTCCGCGACGACGGGAAGGCCCTCGGGACCACCGTCGTCTTCGAGGACGTCACCCGGTACCGGCGGCTGCAGCGGGAGCTCGAGTTCGCCAACCGGCAGCTGGAGACCGCCTACGAGGAGCTCCAGTCGGCCAACGAGGAGCTGGAGACCACCAACGAGGAGCTGCAGTCCACGGTGGAGGAGCTGGAGACCACCAACGAGGAGCTCCAGTCCACCAACGAGGAGCTCGAGACCATGAACGAGGAGCTGCAGTCGATGAACGACGAGCTCCACTCCACCAACGAGGAGCTGCGCGCCTCCACCGAGGAGGTGAAGGCGGTCAACCGGTTCATGAACGGCGTGCTCAGCAGCTTCCGCGCCGGTGTGGTCGTGGTCGACCCGGACCTCCGGGTGCTGGTGTGGAACGACGCCGCCCAGGACCTGTGGGGTCTGCGGCAGGACGAGGTGGTCGGGCGCCACCTGCTCAACCTCGACATCGGGCTACCGGTGTCGGCGCTGCACCCGCTCGTGCGCCGCCGGGTGGCCGGGGACGATCCCGCCCACGAGACCGTCGAGGTCGACGCGGTCAACCGCCGGGGCCGTCCGGTGCGGGTGCGGGTGACCGTGACCGCCTTCTCGCCCGCCGACGGCGAGGAGGGCGGCGCCGTCGTCGTCATGGACCCGATCGGCGCCTGAGGCCGCTGCCCGGTGCCGGGCCGCGGCGCTCACCGCCGGGCCGCTCGGTGCCGGGCCGTTCGGTGCCGGGCCGCTCAGTGCCGGGCCGCGGCGCTCACCACCTCGTCGGCGTGGCCCTCGACCACGAGCCGGGCCAGGTCGCGCAGCTTGACGTTCATCCGGTTGGAGAGCGCCACCAGCCGGGTGAACGCCTCGTCGGCGCTGACCCCGAGGCGGGCCATGAGCACGCCCTTGGCCTGGTCGATCACCGCGCGGGAGGTCAGCGCCTTCTCCAGGTTGGCCGCCAGGTCGCGCATCGCCTGCCGCTCCGCGGCGCTGGCCAGCACCCCGCTCACGGCGGTGGCGATGAGCTCGGCGACCTGCCGGCCGTCGGTGGCGAAGGCGTCCTCCCGCCCCGAGTAGACGTTGAGGACGCCGGTCGTCCGCCCGTCCTCGACGAGCGGGACGGCGACCACGCTGCGCACCGGCTCGCCGGCCGCCACCCCGGCCAGCCGCGGCCAGCGGGGGTCCTCGGCGACGTCGCCGGTGACGACCACCTCGCCGGTGGCGTAGGCCTGCCAGCAGGGCCCCTCGGCGGCCTCGAGCTGCAACCCGTCCATCCGCTGCGCGGCGGCCGAGTCGCTGCCCAGCCGCTGCGGCGCCTCCGGGGTGCCGAGGGTGATGCTGACCGCGTCGGTCGTGGGGACCGCGTTCTGGACCAGCACGGCCATGCGGGTGAGCAGCGCCTGCTGGTCGTCCGAGGACAGGGGGAGGCCCGCCAGCTCGGTCAGCGCGGCGACGAGCTCGACCGACCCGGGGTCCGGGCCGCGTCCGTCGCCCGCCGCCCCCCCGAGCAGGAGCACCCACTGCACCCGCCCGCTCATGGCGGTCCCGGGGACGTCGACGAAGCCGTAGAGGTCGATCGCACGGCGGGCCCCGTCCCGGCCGCGCAGGACCGCCGGGACCCGGCGGTCGGTGTCCTGGCCGGAGGCCAGGGCCCCCACCGCACCGCGGAAGGCCCCGACGTCGCCGGGGTCGAGGAAGACGCTCAGCGGCTTGCCGGGGAGCCGGTACAGGGGCACCCGGACGGCGTCGGCCAGCGCCGGGTTGGCGGAGATGATCTTGCCCGCGCCGTCGGTCGTGCACATCGGGACCGGCACGCCGGCGGCCAGCGTGCTGCGCCACCGGCGCTCGCTCTCGAACTGCTCCAGCAGCTGGGTGATCTGGTCCTGCTGGCTGCGCAGCTCCTCCTCGGCGACCCGCAGCTCCTCGTGGGCCACCTGCAGGTCCGCCAGCGCGGCGAGGGCGTCGACGCGGTCGGCGGGATGGTTCACGAGAAGTCCCCCTCAGGTGCCGGCTGGCCGGTGCAGGGCGTCCCGGGCGGCGGCGGCCCGGTCCGCTGCCGCCTCCCGCCGGTGCTCGGCGGCCCGGCGGCGGTGCTCGGCGACGTCACCCGTGCCCGAGTCGGCGGCGCGCTCGTGGGTCAGCGCGGCCGCCTCGTGGCTCCGTGCGGCGCGCTCGTGCCCGGCGACGGCACGGTCGTGCGCGGCCCGGGCCCGGTCGACGGCCTCCCGCGCCCGCTGCTGCGCCTGCTCGGCGTCCACGGGGGTGGAGGAGTGCTCGGCGGCCATGCGGACGAGCCGCTCGGCCAGTTCGTGCGCGCGCTGCCCGGCCTCCTCCGCCCGGACCGCGGCCTGCTGCCCCGGTGACTCGGCGGTCATCCTCCCAGTGTCGCGCGCAGCGATGCGGTGTGCACGGTTCCGGGTCACGGCAGGTCGTGCAGCCGCGGCAGCACCTCCCGGGTGAGGAGGTCGACCAGCCGGGCCCGGTCGGCGCCCTCGCCGACGGGGGAGAACACGAGGGTCCCGGCACCGGCGTCGGCGTACTCGCGGGCCCGGGCGGCCACCCGGTCGGGGTCGCCGTGCAGCAGGTAGCGGTCGGCGACCCGGTCGAAGTCCTGCCGGTAGACCGCGCTGACGGTCTCGACCACCTGCCGCCGGGACCGGGCGGCGTCCTCGTCGACCCCGCCCCAGCAGAACACCGCGCCCCGGACCGCCGCGGGGTCGCGGCCGGCGGCCTCCGCGGCCCGGCGGACCTCGGCCAGGCTGCCGGCGAGCTGCTCGGGCGTGTACATGTACGGCATCCAGACGTCGCCGAACCGGCCGGCGCGGCGGATCGCGGCGTCCTTGCGCCCGCCGATCCACACCGGCGGGCCGCCCGGCTGCACCGGCGGCGGGTCGAGGGCCAGACCGGGGACGTGGGTGAACCGCCCCCTGACGTCGACCGGGCCGCCGGCCCACAGCGCGCGGAGGACCTCCAGAGCCTCGTCGGCCCGGGCCCCGCGCTCGGACACCTCGGCGCCGGCGGCCACGAACTCCGGTGGGTGCTCACCGCCCACGCCCACGCCGAGGTCGAACCGGCCGCCGCTGACCCGGTCCAGCGTGGTGGCCAGCTTGGCCGCCAGCGCCGCCGGGTAGAGCGGCAGGACGGTCAGCGAGCTCAGCAGCCGGATGCGGCTGGTGGCCCCGGCCGCGGCGGCCAGGGTCACGAAGCCGTTGGCCACCGGGCCGTGGAAGAACAGGTGCTCCCCGGTCGCCACGCCGTCGTACCCCGCGTCCTCGGCCGAGCGGGCCTCCGCGGCGACCGCGGTCTGGTCGGCCGAGAGGGTGAGGACGACCTTCACGGGTGCTCGGCGACCAGCTCGGTGTCCACGCCGACCTTCCCCACCTTCGAGGCCCCGCCCGGGCTGCCCAGCGGGGCGTCGCGGCCGGGCAGCGGCTCGACGAAGAAGCGCCGGTTGTCGTCGATGTGCGGCTCGTTCTCCTCGGTGACCCGGCGGTCCTGGGCGATCGCCTCCACCGGGCAGACCGGCTCGCAGGCGCCGCAGTCGATGCACTCCTTGGGGTTGATGTAGAGCTTGCGGTCGCCCTCGTAGATGCAGTCGACCGGGCACTCGTCGACGCAGGACATGTCGGTGGTGTCGATGCACTCGGCGCCGATGACGTACGGCACGGGGTTCTCCTCAGTCGGTGGGGGCCCGGTCGGCGGGCGGTCCGGAGGGGCGGGCGCGCGGGTCGACGTCCCTCACACCGGCCCGCCCACGTTGTCCGGCCGGGCGGCGCCCTCGAGCTGCTCGAGCGCCAGCTCGCGGATCCGGAACCGCTGCAGCTTGCCCGTCGCCGTGGTCGGCAGCTCGTCGAACAGCAGCACGTGCCGGGGCCGCTTGAAGGCGGCCAGCCCCTCGCGGCAGAAGGCGACGAGGTCCTCGCTGGTCGCCGCCCCGCCGGGGCCGAGGACGACGCAGGCCACCGGCTTGTCCAGCCCGTCGGCGTCGGGGAGGGAGACCACGACCACCTGCGCGACGTCGGGGTGCTGGCGCAGCCGCTCCTCCACCTCGGTCGGGGAGACCCAGATGCCGCCGGCCTTGATGATGTCGTCGGTGCGGCCGAGGGAGGTGTAGTAGCCGTCGGGGCTGCGCACGTAGGTGTCGCCGGTGCGCACCCAGTCGCCCTGGAAGACCCGGCGGGTCACCGCGGTGCGCTGCCAGTAGCCGGTGGCCGCGGAGCTGCCCTTCACGTACAGGTGCCCGGGAGTGCCGTCGGGGACGGGAACGCCGTCGTCGTCGACGATCTTCGCCTCGTAGCCGGCGACGATCTCGCCCGTGGCGCCGGCGCGGGTGCGGCCGGGCCGGCCGCTGATGAAGATGTGCAGCATCTCGGTGGAGCCGATGCCGTCGAGCATCTCCACGCCGAAGCGGTCGGTGAAGCGCTCGAACAGCGCGGCCGGGAACGCCTCGCCGGCCGAGACGCACGCGCGGACGGAGGCGAAGGCGTCCTCGGGCAGACCGGCGGCCAGCAGCGCGGCGTAGAAGGTCGGCCCGCCGAAGAACAGCGTGGGCCGCAGCTCCTGCAGCACCCGGAGCGTGCCGGCGGGGCTGGGCCGGGAGCGGTCGAGGACGGTCCCCGCGCCCACGGAGAACGGGAACGTCATGGTGTTGCCGAGGCCGTAGGCGAAGAAGAACTTGGCCACCGAGAAGGTGACGTCGTCGGGGCCGATGGCCAGCACGTCGCGGGCGTAGGTCTCCGCGGTGTCGCGCAGCGAGCCGTGCCGGTGCATCGCGCCCTTGGGCGTGCCGGTGGTGCCGGAGGTGTAGAGCCAGAAGGCCGGCGAGTCGGCGATCGTCGGGTAGGGCTCGGCGACGGCGTCCCGCGAGCCGGCCCCGGCGGCGAGGAAGTCCGCCCACGACCGCACGCGCGTCCCGGCGACGTCCGGCAGCGGGCCGTCGGTGAGGACGACGACGTCGGCGAGGTCGCGCAGCCCCCCGACGGCCGGCGCCAGGTCGACGAACTCCGCCGACAGCGCGACCAGGCGGGCCCGGCTGTCGGCGGCCAGCACCGCGATGTCCCGGGGCTTGAGCATGGTGCTCACCGGCACCGGGACCGCACCGATCCGCAGCCCGGCGAGGAAGGCGGTCACCAGCTCGGGGGTGTCGCCCATGCACAGCAGCAGCCGCTCCTCGGGCCGGACACCGGCGGCGACCAGCGCGGCGGCGAACGCGGTGACCGCCGCGTCGAGCTCGCCGTAGCTCAGGGTGCGGACGCTGCCGTCGAGGTCGATCGCGGTGATGGCCCGGCGGTCGGGGGCCGCGCGGGCGTGCCGGGTGACCAGCCACTCGGCGGCGTTGAACGGCTCGGCCGACGGCGGGGTCGGCGCGGGGGGTGCGACGGTGTCGAGGGTGGCCACGCTGCTCAGCCCTTCTGGTGACGTGCTGGAACGGCCCCCTTCCGGCCCCCGTGCGGCCCCCCGTGCAGGGGCCCGGGACGAGCCTGCGAGTGCCGGGGGGCACGGGGGTCCTTCTAGAAGCGGACGTAGTCGTACTCGACCGGCAGGGAGTTGATGCCGACCGACGGGGGCGCGATCCAGCCGGCGAAGTCGCCGGGCTCGTAGTGCGGGACCATCAGCTCGGCGACCCGGGCGCGGTCCTCCTCGGTGGGCAGCCAGTCGCCCACCGAGCGCTCCCAGGCGGCGTCGTCCAGGATCTCGCCGTGCGGGCTCACGTGGTGCCCGGCGAAGGCGCCGACCTTGCGGTTGAAGCCCTGGTGCGGCAGGTACAGCCGCTGCTCCAGGCCGGCGTCCTCGAGCTCCTGGTTCCAGCGCCGCACGCCGTTCTCGCAGTCGGCGGCGTACTCGTTGCGCAGGTCGAGGTTGAGCGCGGTGAGCATCGGGACGGTCCTGGTGGCCAGCTTCCCGTCCTGGATGACCGGGACCTCCATGGTGAGGTCGTGCAGCTGGTGGTCGTCCTTGCGGCGGGTCTCCATCCAGCGGCCCTTCAGGCCCGCGGTGTAGTAGCCGGCCACGTTGGAGGAGGTCTCGGAGCCGAAGAGGTCCATCGAGACGGAGTACTGGAAGTTCAGGTACTTCTGGATCACCGACAGCGGGATGCCGCCGTGCTCCCAGATGTCGTCGGTGCCGTGCTGCTTCGTCAGCTCCGCGGTCCGCTGGACGGTGCGCTGCACGCCCGTCGTCCCGACGAACATGTGGTGCGCCTCCTCCTTGAGCATGAACTCGCAGGTGCGCGCCAGCGGGTCGAAGCCGGACTCCTTGAGGGTGCCCAGCTGGTACTTGCCGTCCCGGTCGGTGAAGTAGGTGAACATGAAGAACGACAGCCAGTCGGTCGTCTCCTCGTTGAACGCCCCGAGGATGCGCGGGGAGTCGTAGTCACCGGAGTTGCGCTTGAGCAGCTCCTCGGCCTCCTCGCGGCCGTCCTTCCCGAAGTAGGCGTGCAGCAGGTAGACCATCGCCCACAGGTGGCGGCCCTCCTCCACGTTGACCTGGAAGAGGTTGCGCATGTCGTACAGCGACGGCGCGGTCATGCCCAGGTGGCGCTGCTGCTCGACCGAGGCCGGCTCGGTGTCGCCCTGGACGACGATGAGGCGGCGCAGGTCCGAGCGGTACTCGCCGGGCACCTCCTGCCAGGCCGGTTCGCCCTTGTGCTGGCCGAAGTTGACCTTCCGGTCGGGGTCGGCCTCGGCGAGGAAGATGCCCCAGCGGTACTGCTCCATCGGCACCCGGTCGAAGTGCGCCCACCCGTCGCGGCCGACGGCGATGGCGGTGCGCAGGTAGACGTCGTGGGTGGGGATGGAGGGCCCGAGGTTCTTCCACCAGTCGAGGAACTTCGGCTGCCAGCCCTCCAGCGCCCGCTGCAGCTTGCGGTCGCCGGCCAGGTTGACGTTGTTCGGGATCCGCTCGCTGTAGTCGATCCGCGACAGCGGCCCGGTGGGGGTGGGGGCCTCGCCGGTGACCGTGCCGTCGGTGGGGTTGCTCTCGGTGGTGGTCATGGTCAGACCCGCTTCCTGTCGTAGTCGGCGCGCTTGCCCGTGCCGTACCGGCGCAGGGCTCCTTCCGGGCCAGCGGCGTTGGGCCGCTGGAAGATCCAGTTCTGCCAGGCGGTGAGCCGGCCGAACACCTTCGTCTCCGGCGTCTCGCGGCCGGCGAAGCGGAGGTTGGCCTCCATGCCGGTGAGCGCGTCGGGGGAGAAGCTGGCCCGCTCCTCGACGACCAGGCGGACCTCGTCCTCCCAGTCGATGTCGTCCGGGGTGGCGGTGACCAGCCCCAGCGCGGCGGCGTCCTCGGCGAGCAGGTCGCGGCCGACCGCGGCCTCCGCGGCGGCGAGCTCGTCGGCCGAGCCGAGGAAGCGGACCTGCAACCGGGACAGGCCGTTGCCCATGGGCAGCAGCCCGGTGTTGAACTCGTCCAGCCGGATCGCCGCCGGGGGCTTCGGGTCCTCGTCGTCCTCGAACTGCCCCTCGAGCATGACCTGCCGGTCGGCGGCGAGGGCGATCTCGGCCAGGGTGCCGGCGAAGCAGGAGCCCGGCTCGATCAGCGCGAACAGGCTGCGGCTGGTGGTGTCCAGCCGCTTCATCGTGCGGCGCCAGAAACCGGTGGTCTCGGTGACCAGCCAGTGGTCGCGGTGCGCGAGCAGGAACTCGTCGTAGGCGGCCACCGTGCCGAGGTCGCCCTCGGTGCGCAGCAGCCAGGTGCCGATCGCCAGCTCGTTGGTGCGCAGCCGCAGGATCGCGTCGTCCAGCTCCCGGGTGGCGGCCAGCAGCCATGCCGCGTCGCCCTGCTGCTGCAGCTCCTCGACGCTGCCGGGGACGGCGTCCGGGCCGAGGACGGTGATCGTCACGGTGCCCGAGTCCCGGTCCAGCACCACGCGCACGTGGTCGTAGCGGGTGGTGTCGCCGTCGGTCTCCCGGCGCAGCGGGGTCAGCGCCACGCCCTGCGCGCCGGCCCCCGGCCGGGTCGACGTCGCGGCCAGCTCGGCGGCGCGGCGGGCGACCTCGGCGTCGAAGTCGCGGGCCTTGACGGTGGCGTCTACCAGCCGCCACTCGACCGCCCGCCGGCCGCGGATGCCCTCGGCGGTGGTGGCGAAGACGTCGGCCAGGTCGCGGCGCACCCCGCGCTTGTCGACCACGCGGGTCAGCCCGCCGGTGCCGGGCAGCACACCGAGCAGCGGCACCTCCGGCAGCGAGACCGCCGAGGAGTTGTCGTCGACCAGCACGATCTGGTCGCACGCCAGCGCCAGCTCGTACCCGCCACCGGCCGCCGTCCCGTTGACCGCCGCGACGAAGGGCAGGCCGGAGTGGGCGCTGGCGTCCTCGAAGCCGTTGCGGGTCTCGTTGGTGAACTTGCAGAAGTTCACCTTCCAGGCGTGCGGGGAGGCGGCCAGCATCTTGATGTTCGCGCCGGCGCAGAACATGCGCTCCTTGGCGCTGGCGACGACGACCGCCTTGACCTCGGGGTGCTCGAAGCGGATCCGCTGCACCGCGTCGTGCAGCTCGATGTCCACGCCCAGGTCGTAGCTGTTCATCTTCAGCTCGTATCCGGGCACGATGCCGCCGTCCTCGGCCACGTCGAGGGTGAGGGTGGCGATCTCGCCGTCCACCGACAGCCGCCAGTGCCGGTACTGCTCGGGCGAGGTGTCGAAGGAGACCTCGGTGGTGGCCGCGGGCTCGGCAGCGGGCCCGGGGCCCTCGGTCGTCGTCCCGGGTTCCGTCGTCCCGTCGGTCGCACGGTGGTCGAGGGTCGTCACGGTGCCTCCAGGGGGATCGCGGGCCCGCGGGCGCCACGGGCTTCCGTCCCATCCTGACGTGCTACACGACCCCGTGCAAGAGGCAGGGAGAGTGTAGACGTGCGCCGCGATGCGGCCCGGATCGCCGGTCGCGGTGCCACGCTGGGCGCACCAGCCCAGCCCGAGGAGGACGGCGATGACGGCGACGGACGTGCAGGCGACGCGGTTGCAGTGGGTGCGCGACGGCGACCCGCGGTGGGACGCCGACCGGGAGCGGCTGTTCGCCGGCGTCCCGGAGGGCGTGTTCCGCACGGAGGCCCGCCGGCCGGGGGAGCGGCTGCCCGGCGACTGGTGGCGGGCGGAGGACGCCGGGCGGGTCGTCGGCTACGGCTGGCTGGACGACGTGTGGGGCGACGCGGAGATCCTGCTGGCGGTCGAGGAGGCGGCCCGCGGGCGCGGCGTGGGCGCCTTCGTGCTGGCCCGCCTCGAGGAGGAGGCGGCCGCCCGCGGGCTCAACTACGTGGTGAACGTGGTGCGGGACACCCACCCCGACCGGGACCGGGTGACCGCCTGGTTCCGGGCCCGCGGGTTCGCCGCCGACGACGAGGGGCGGCTGCGCAAGCGGGTGGTCCCCGGGGACACCGGCCAGCGCCAGGAGGGCCGGCCCGGCACCGGCCGCGCGCAGCCGCCGGACGACGACCGCCGGGCCCGCTACGACGCCGAGCGGGCCCGGGCCGCCGCGCGCGGGCACGAGGGGGCGGCCGGCGGCGGTTCGGACCTCGGGCCGGGCGCGGAGGAGGCCGGCGGGTACGTCGCCCCGGAGCACCACCGCTACTGAGGGCGCTCGCGCACCCCCGCGATCATGGCGCCGGGACCGGGTGCGGGCGGGCGGGGCGGGGGGCGCGGAAAGGGAGCTATACCCGCGTCCGGGCGCTCGTGACGGGGGAATGGCTTCCTTTCCCGCGTGGGAGCGGCGGGGCTCAGGCCACGCCGAGGAGGTTGTGGGCGACCGAGCTGTCGCTGCGGAACTCCCGGGTGGAGGCCCGGTGCACGATGCGGCCCTTGTCCATCACCGCGATGTCGTCGGCCACGGCGAAGGCCAGGTGCAGGTCCTGCTCGACGACCAGCAGCGTCACCCCCTCGGCCTTCATGCCGCCGATGGCCCCGCCGATCAGGTCCACCACCGCGGGGGCCAGGCCGTCGGAGGGCTCGTCCATCAGCACCAGCCGCGGGTTGGTGAGCAGCGCCCGGGCGATCGCCAGCATCTGCTGCTCGCCGCCGGAGAGCTGCCCGGCCGCGTGCCGGCGCCGCTCGCCGAGCCGGGGCAGCAGCTCCAGCACCCGGGGCACGTCCCAGGGGCCGGCGCCCCGGCCGCGGCGCGCGGCGAGGTCCAGGTGCTCGGTCACCGTGAGCGGCGCCCACACCCGCCGGCCCTGCGGCACCAGGGCCACGCCCGCCCGCGCGACGACGTCGGGACGGCGGCCGGTGACGTCCCGCCCGTCGATGCGCACCGTCCCCGCCGTGGCGGTCACCAGCCCCATGAGCGTGTGGACGAGGGTGGTCTTGCCGACGCCGTTGCGGCCGAGCAGCCCCAGCACCCGGCCCGCGCCGACGTCGAGGTCGACCCCCTGCAGCACCGTGCTGCGCCGGTAGCCCGATCGCAGCCCCCGGACCTCGAGCACTCAGCCCACCTCCTGGCGGGTGGGGCCCGCACCGTCGAGGAACAGCGCCTCCCGGCCGGTGCCCAGGTAGGCCTCCTGCACCGCGGTGTTGCCGCGGACCTCGTCGGGTGTCCCGGTGAGCAGGACGCGGCCCAGGTGCAGCACGGTCACCGACCGGGCGAGGGCGAACACGACGTCGAGGTCGTGCTCGACGACCACCAGCGTCACCGACTCCGGCAGCGCCCGGAGCAGCTCGACCAGCCGGGCGCTCTCGGCCGGGGACATCCCGGCGGCCGGCTCGTCGAGCAGCAGCAGGGTGGGGTCGCAGGCCAGCGCGAGGGCCACCTCGACCTGCCGGCGCTCGCCGTGGGAGAGGGCGGCGACGGGCACGGTCGCGCGGTCGGCCAGCCCGACGTCGGCCAGCAGCGCCCGGGCCCGCTCCCGGGCGGCGGCCTGCCGGCGCGGGACCAGGGAGTGCCGGGACCCGTGCCGGCGCTGGGCGGCCAGCAGCACGTTCTGCTCCACGGTCTGCGACAGGAACAGGCTCGAGTGCTGCAGCGTCTGGCTGATCCCGCGCCGGGCCCGCTGGGGCTCGGAGAGCCGGGTGACGTCCTGCCCGCCGAGCCGGATCCGCCCCGCGGTCACCGGCATCTCCCCGGTGACCAGCTTGAACAGGGTGCTCTTGCCCGCCCCGTTGGGACCGATGAGCGCGTGCCGGGCGCCGGCGGGGACGTCGAGGCTGACGTCGTCCACCGCCCTCAGCGCGCCGAACGACCGCGTCACGCCGGAGAGGGACAGCAGCGGTGCGGTCACGACGACCCCTCCCGGGCGGGACGCCGGCGGGCCCGGACCCCCGCGAGGCCGGCCACCCCCCGGGGCAGCAGGTAGACGGCCAGCACGAAGACGACGCCCAGCAGCAGGGGGCCGTGGCCCTCCAGGGTCGGGCCGTAGGTGTCGCGGACCAGGACGACGACGGCGGCACCCAGGGCCGGGCCCCAGAGCGTGCCGGCGCCCCCGAGGATGACCGCGAGCAGCAGGAGCGCGCTGGTGGAGAACCCGGCGTCGCTCGGGTTGACGATCCGCACCAGCCCGGCGAACAGCCCGCCGGCCAGGCCCGCGAAGCCCCCGGCGAGCACGAAGGCGGCGTACTTGTAGCGGAACGGCGTGTAGCCCAGCGAGCGCATCCGAGCCTCGTTGTCGCGGATCCCGCGCAGCGCCGCCCCGAACGGGGACGCGGAGACCAGCCACAGCCCCAGCGCCCCGAGCAGCACCACGGCCAGGACGAACCAGTACACGTACCCGGCCAGGGTCAGCGGGGTGCCGGCCACCCGGATCGACGGGATGCCGAACAGGCCGTTGGAGCCGCCGGTCACCGTGTCGGCCGACTGCGCCAGCTGGTGGACCAGCTCGCCGATGGCCAGCGTCAGCATGAGGAAGAAGACCCCGCTGCTGCGCACCGCCAGCCAGCCGGTCGCCGCCGCGGCGACCGCGCCCGCGACCGCGGCCAGGAGCACGGTGACCACGCCCTCGGCCGTCCAGTGCTCGGCGACCAGCCCGGCGGTGTAGGCGCCGATCCCGAACCAGGCGGCGTGGCCGAGCGAGGGCAGGCCGGTGATGCCGACCAGCAGGTCCAGGCTCATGGCGAACAGCGCGAAGACCAGGATCCGGGAGAGCGTGTTCGTGCCGAACGGGTCGACGAAGAGCGGGACGGCCGCGAGCACCGCCAGCAGCACCAGCCCGAGGACGGCGGCCAGCGGGCGGGACCCGCGCCGTCGCGGCGCGGGGGCGGCGGCCGCGGTCGCGCCCCCGGTCGGCGCAGGGGGGCTGTCCACGGACATCAGTGGGCCACCTTCCCGGCGAAGAGTCCACGGGGCCTGATGACCAGCACCAGCGCCAGGGTGCCGAAGAGGATGAAGGAGGCGAGGTCGGGCAGCAGCGCCCGCCCCAGCGACTCGACCTGCCCGATGACCAGCGCCCCGATGAGCGCGCCGCGGATCGAGCCGAGGCCGCCGATCACGATGACCACCAGGGCCAGGAGCAGGATCGTCTCGTCCAGCCCCGGCCGGGCGCCGTAGACCGGCGCGGCGAGCACGCCGGCGACGGTGGCGAGCACCGACCCGAGGCCGAGGACGGCGACCTTCACCTTCCGGTTGTCGATCCCCATGGCCGAGACCATCTCGCGGTCGGCGACGCTGGCCCGCACGAGCGCGCCGATCGACGTGCGCTCCACGACCAGCCACACGACCAGCGCCAGCGCCAGGCCGATGCCGATGAGCAGCAGCCGGTAGGTCGGGTAGGCGTCGCCGGCGACGTCGACGCTGCCCCGGAGCCCCGGCGGCGGGCGCACCGAGCGGACGTCGTTGCCGTACACGATCGAGAGCACCTCGGCGACGATCAGCGAGATGCCCAGGGTCAGCAGCGCCTGGTCCAGGATGGGCCGCCGGGCCAGCGGCTCGGTCATCCCCGAGAGCAGGCCGCCGGCGAGCAGGCCCACGAGCGCGGCGACGCCGAGCGCGGTGAGGAAGCCGCCCCACGAGGCCCCCGCGAGGAAGGTGACCGACAGGTAGGAGCCGACCAGGAAGAAGGCGCCGTGGGCGAGGTTGAGCACGTCCATCATCCCGAAGACGATCGACAGGCCCACGGCGAGGATGAACAGCAGCGAGCCGATGGCGAAGCCGTTGAGGATGCTGACCAGGTTGGCGTCGAACCAGCCGATCATCGGGGGACTCCTCTGCGCGAGACCGGGGGCCGCGGGGGCTCGTCCGCCCGCGGCCCCCGGCGTCCGGTCACGGCTGGGGGTAGACGCCCAGGTCGCTGACCACGGTGTTGAGCAGGGTGCCCTCCTGCTCGGCGACCTCGCGCAGGTAGATGCTCTGCTCCGGCGTCTGGTTGACGAACTCCCAGGGCCCGCGCGGGCTGTCGTCGACCGTGCCGACGCCGTCCAGGCCCTCGACGATCGTCTCGCCCTCGAGCCCCTCGCAGGCCTCGAGCGCCCGGTCGAGGACGTTCGCCGCGTCGTAGGCCTGCACGGCGTAGACGGTCGGGCGCTCGCCGTAGGCGTCCTGGTAGGCCTGCACGAACTCCTGGTTGGCCTCGTTGTCGAGCTGCGTCGAGTAGTGCAGCGTCGTCCGGACGCCGGTGGCCGCCTGGCCCTGGGCGTCGAGCACGCTGCCCTCGGTGAGGAAGCCGGACCCGTAGAGCGGCACGCTGCCCTTCAGCCCGAAGGAGTCGTACTGCTGCACGAAGCTCACCGCCTCGCCGCCGGCGTAGAAGACGAACGTCGCCGCGGCGCCCGAGGGCTGGATGGCCGAGAGGAACGGCTGGAAGTCCTGCGTGGTGCCGAAGGGGGTGAGGGCCTGGCCGGCGATCGTGCCGCCGCCGGCGGTGTAGGCCTCGGTGAAGCCCTCGACGACCTCCTGGCCCGCGGCGTAGTCCGGCGCCAGGACGTAGACCGGCCCGATCCCCTCGGCGGCCAGGTGCTCGCCCATGGCGGCGGCGATCTGCTTGTTGGTGAACGACGACCGCCAGACGTAGTCGCTCGCGGCGTCCTGGGTGACCGCCTCCGCGCCGGCGTTGGCGACGATGAGCGGGGTCTGCGCCTCGGTGACCTGCTCGGCGACGCCGAGCGCGGTCGCCGAGTTGACGATGCCGACCATGGCGTCGACGTTCCCCTCGGTGAGCAGCCGCTGGACGGCCGGGACGCCGGTGTCGGGGCCCTCGCCCTCGTCGGCGGTCACCGTCTCGGCGGTGTAGCAGCCGAGCTCGCCGCCGTTCTGCTCCAGGAAGAGCTCCCAGCCCTGCTGCATGTCCTCGCCCAGCGGGGTGTAGACGCCCGCCTGCGGGATCACCAGGCCCACGCGGACGGTGCCGCCCTCCTCGCCCGCGCCGCCACCGTCGTCCCCACCGAGGCTGCCGCCGCCGCAGGCGGCGAGGGCGGTGACGAGGACGCCGGCGCCGGCACTGCCGAGGAGGCGGGAACCCAGGGGGCGGGATGCACGGTGCTGTCGCATGGGCACTCTCCGGTGAGGTCGCGACGTGCTACAGCGACACGCCTGGTGGCGACAGAGCCTGTAGCACCCGTTCGGACTGTGTCAACAGTCACATCCGGCTCGGGACCGGACGAGTCCGAGTCGTGACCTGCGCCTCCACCGGCCCGGGCCCGCCGTCGGCGGTGGCACGGGGTGCCACCATGAGCCCGTGGAGGTCGTGGAGGGTCCGTTCGTCACGCGCCGGCAGGAACTGGGGGCGGCGAGCGCGCGCAGCCTGCTGCTCACCGTGCTCGGTGAGTTCGTGCTGCCGGGCGGGCGCCCGGTCTGGACCGCCAGCCTCATCGAGCTGCTGGCCGACCTGGACGTCGCGGAGAAGGCCGCCCGCCAGGCGATCATGCGCACCGCCGACAGCGGCTGGATCGCGGCCAGCCGGATCGGGCGGGAGACGCGGTGGTCGCTCACCGCCGCGGGCACCCGGCTCCTGCGCGAGGGCACCGAGCGGATCTACGGCTTCGCCGCCGGCGACCGGCCCTGGGACGGCCGCTGGCTGGTGCTCACCGTCGGGGTGCCGGAGAACAACCGGGCGCTGCGCCAGCGGCTGCGCACCCAGCTCGGCTGGGCGGGGCTGGGCTGCCTGGACGCCGGCACGTGGGTGACCCCGCGGGTGGACCGCGAGCAGGAGGCCCGCCGGGTCCTCGACGAGCTGGGCCTGCTGGCCGGCAGCTGGTCGTTCGTGGCGACCGCGGGGGCGGTCGGCGACGAGCGCACCCTGGCCCGCACCGCCTGGGACCTCGACGCCATCGAGCGCCGCTACGAGGACTTCCTCGACCTGGTCGGCCGGCGCCGCCCGCGCACCGACCGGCAGGCGCTGGTGGCGCAGGTGCGCCTCGTGCAGGAGTGGCGGCGCTTCCCGCTGCTCGACCCCCGGCTGCCGCGCGAGCTGCTGCCCCCGCGGTGGAGCGGCAACCGGGCGGCGGAGGTCTTCCGCGAGCGGCACGCCGGGTGGGCGCCGCGCGCCCAGCGGGCCTGGGACGAGCTGACCGAGGGCCGCTGAGCTCACGCCGGCACGGGGTGGCGCTCCAGCCACGCCCGGCCGGCGTCGGTGAGGACCCGCATGTCCCGCTCGGCCTGCAGCAGCGGCGGGTCCTGCCGGTACAGACGGGCGACCAGGTGGCTGTCCGGGGCGAGCTGGCGGGCGATCTGGTGGGCCTCCAGCTTGTGCAGGCGGCCGCCCGGTGCCGCGGCGAAGCGCCGCAGCAGCGCGGCCTGCGCCTGCTCCGGGTCGACCCGCTGGCGGTGCGGCGCGGGGGCCGGCTCCTCGTCGAGCAGGGCGGTGACCGCGCGGGAGAAGGTCTGCACCAGGTCGCGGATCCGGTCGTCGCGCGACGGTGCGCCCGCCGCACCGCCCGAGCCCTGCCAGGTGCGCTGCGGGTGCCGGCGCAGGTACTCCTGCTCGAGCTCCAGCATCCGCTCGGTGTGCGTGCGGAACTGCTCGGCGGTGCCGTGGAGGAACACCCAGTGCCGCATCGCGTGGGCGTGCACGCCCTGCCGCTCGAGCTCCTCGTCGGACAGCTCGCTCGCGGGGACCCCCGGTCGGTCGGTCATCGCCGCTCCTCGGTCGTCTGCGCTGGCCGGTCCCATCGTGCGGTCGCGGTGCCCCGCTGTCACCCCACGGTGGAGCCGCTGGCCACCCGGAGCAGGCCGTCGGCCAGCTCCTGCGGCCGGGTGAACACCGACTCGTGGCTGCCGGGCAGCTCCACCACCGTCGCGCCGCAGCGCTCGGGGAACCGCGGCGCCCACGCGAAGTCGCCCTCCGGCAGCGCGATGTCCTCCACCGAGAGCAGGTAGTCGATCGGGACGCCGAGGTCGCGGTAGGCGGTGCCGCCGACCGCGGGCTCGGTGAAGGTCGCGTAGGGCTGCGGGCGCAGCACCGAGTGGACGACGGCCGCGGTCGCGGGGTCGGCGTCCTGCATGAACGCCTCCTGGAAGATCTCCAGCGGCAGCAGCACGGTGTCGTCGCCCGAGGCGGCGGCCAGCCCGCCGAACAGCTCCCGGTAGGGCGGGGGCACCTCGTCGACCAGGCTGCGGCCCTCCTCGGGCACGAAGGCGCTCCAGAAGACCAGTCGCGACAGCCGCCCGGCCAGCCGCGGTGCCGCGCCGGCGATGACGTAGCCGCCCCAGCTGTGGCCGACCAGCGTCACGTCGTCCAGGCCGGAGCGCTCCACGACGTCGACGAGGTGGTCGACGCAGTCGCCGAGCGTGACCCCGCGCGGGTCGTCGTCGATGCCCAGGCCGGGGCTGGTGGGCGCGACCACCCGGTGCCCGGCCGCCCGCAGCCGGCTCGCCACCGGCTGCCAGGACCACCCGCCGTGCCACGCGCCGTGCTGCAGGACGAACTGCTCGGCCATCGCGGCCCCTCCTCGTCGTCGGGTGCGGCCCCCGGGGCGGACTCTGTCGCCCGGGCCGGTCGCCGTCAACCGCGCGGCGCGGGCGCCGGTGCCGCCGGCGTCCGGCGCCGGACCGGTGCGACCACGAGGGCCACGCCGGCGGTGGTCACGGCGATGCCGGCCAGGGACACCGCCGAGAGCCGCTCGCCGAACAGCAGCCAGGCCTCCAGGGCCGTGGCCGGCGGCACCAGGTAGTAGAGGCTGGAGACGCCGGCGGCCGTGCCGCGGCGCAGCAGGTACAGGAGCAGCAGCACCGCTCCGAGGGAGAGGACGACGACCAGCCAGGCGAACGCGGCGACGAACTCGGCCGTCCAGCGGATGGTCATGTCCTCGGTGGCGACGGCGAGCAGGAGCAGCAGTGCCGCGGCGGCGGTGTACTGCACCGCGGTTCCCCAGACCAGCGGGACGGCGTCCCCGTGCCGCTTCTGGTAGAGCGTGCCGGCGGTGCCCGCGGCGAGGCCGACGGCGCAGGCCAGCAGGCCGGTCACCGGCAGCGGCCCGGTCGCGGCGTCGGCGCCGAGCACGCCCGGCCCGACGGTGAGCGCCACGCCGGCCACGCCGAGCACCAGGCCGGCCCACTGCCGGGCGGTGGCCCGCTCGCCGAGCAGCGGCGCGGCCAGGACGGCGACCAGCACCGGCTGGAGGCTCACCACCACCGCCGACACGCCGGCCGGGACGCCCACGGAGATGGCGTAGAAGACCCCGCCCAGGTAGCCCGCGTGCAGCAGGAGGCCGGCGACGGAGGCGTGCCGGAGCTGGGTGCGCGAGGTCGGCCGGGCCGAGCGCAGGACCAGCGCCAGCCCGGCGAGCAGCACGGCCGCCAGCGCCAGCCGCACGCCGAGGAAGGTGAACGGCTCGGCGTAGGGCAGCCCGTACTTGGCGCCGACGAACCCGGTGCTCCACAGGAGCACGAACAGCGCCGGCCCGCCGAGGCGGACCGCGAGGGAACCCGGACCGGGGGACGAGGTCACGGGCGCCAGCGTGCATGCCGCGTCCCGGTCGTGCCGCGCCGGATGAGCTCCAGCCGCGGCCGCGGCCCGTCGCTGCGGCCGGTCTGCGGGGGTCGGCTGCCGGCCCGGAAGGGCGCCGGCCAGGTGACGCCCGGCCCCGCGTACCCCTGGTCGGCGGCCGCGTGCAGGGTCCACTGGGGGTCGTAGAGGTGCGGGCGGCCCAGCGCGCAGAGGTCCGCACGGCCGGCGAGCAGGATGGAGTTGACGTCGTCCCAGCTGGAGATGGCACCCACTGCGATGACCGCGACGCCGAGCTCCCGGCCCACCTCGTTGCGGATCCGGTCGGCGTAGGGGGTCTGGTAGCTGCGCCCGAACGCCGGCTGCTCGCCCTTGACCACCTGGCCGGTGGAGACGTCGATGCCGTCGGCGCCGTGCTCGGCGAACGCCCGGGCGACCCGCACGGCGTCGTCGACGTCGGTGCCGCCCTCGAACCAGTCGGTGGCCGAGATGCGCACCGTCATCGGCCGGTCGGCCGGCCAGGCCGCGCGGACGGCGTCGAAGACCTCCAGCGGGTAGCGGAGCCGGTTCGGGAGCGGCCCGCCGTAGCGGTCGGTGCGGTGGTTGGCCAGCGGGGAGATGAAGGACGACAGCAGGTAGCCGTGCGCGCAGTGCAGCTCGAGGACGTCGAACCCGGCCCGGGCCGCGGCGTGCGTGCTGTCGACGAACTGCTGCCGGATCGCGGCCAGGTCGTCCTCGGTGAGCTCACGGGGGACGGCGTTGGCGGGGGAGTAGGGCACCGCGGAGGGGCCGACGACCTCCCAGCCGCCCTCGGGCAGCGGCTCGTCGATGCCCTCCCACATGAGCTTGGTGGAGCCCTTGCGGCCGGAGTGACCGAGCTGCACGCCGATCCGCGCGTCGGAGGCCGAGTGCACGAAGTCGACCACGCGGGCCCAGACGGCCTCCTGCTCGGGCGTGTAGAGGCCGGTGCAGCCGGGGGTGATCCGCCCCTCGGGGGAGACGCAGACCATCTCGGTCATCACCAGCCCGGCGCCGCCGAGCGCCTTGCTGCCCAGGTGCACGAGGTGGAAGTCGGTGGGCAGGCCGTCGGCGGCGGAGTACATGTCCATCGCCGAGACCACGACCCGGTTCGCGAGCTCCAGGCCGCCGAGGCGGAAGGAGTGGAACATCGGCGGCCGGGGCTCGACCGGCCGGGGTTGACTGCGGGCGAACCAGGCGTCGACGGCGGCGACGAACTCCGGGTCGCGCAGCCGCAGGTTGTCGTGGGTGACTCGCCGGCTGCGGGTGATGATGTTGAACGCGAACTGCTCGGGGTCCTGGTGCACGTAGCGGCCGATCTCCTCGAACCACTCGAGGCTGGCCTGGGCGGCGCGCTGGGTGGAGAGCACGACCGGCCGGCGCTCCTCCTCGTAGGCGGCCAGCGCGGTCGGCACGTCGGGCTGCTCGTGCAGGCAGGCGGCCAGGGCGAGGGCGTCCTCCATCGCCAGCTTCGTGCCCGACCCGATGGAGAAGTGCGCGGTGTGCGCCGCGTCGCCGAGCAGCACCAGGTTGCCGTGCCGCCACGTCTCGTTGCGCAGGGTGAGGAAGTTCAGCCACTTCGAGTTGTTGGCGAACAGCCGGTGCCCGTCGAGGACGCCGGCGAACAGCTGCTCGACCAGCGCGATCGACTTCGTGTCGCTCTCGCCGGGCGGCAGGTCGAGGGCGGCGACGTCGGCGAAGGCGCGCTGCCAGACGTCCTCGTGCATCTCCACGATGAAGGTGCTGCCGGTGCGGTCGTAGGGGTAGCCGTGGATCTGCATGACGCCGTACGGCGTCTCCTCCACGTAGAACTTGAAGGCCTCGAAGACCAGGTCGGTGCCCAGCCACATGTAGCGGCAGTTGCGGGTCTCCAGGGTGGGCCGGAACACCTCGGCGTAGCGGGTGCGCACCGCCGACCGGGCCCCGTCGCCGGCCACCACCAGGTCGTGCTCGGCTCGCAGCCGCTCGACGTCGGGCGCCTCGGTGCGGAAGTGCAGCGTCACGCCGAGGTCGGCGCAGCGCCGCTGCAGGATGCCGAGCAACTCCCTGCGGCTCATGGCGGCGAAGCCGTGGCCGCCGGAGGTGGTGACCCGGCCGCGGTGGTGCACGTCGATGTCGTCCCAGCGGGCGAAGTGCCGCTCCATCTCCCGGTAGACCGCCGGGTCGGCGTGCTCGATGCCGCCGAGGGTCTCGTCGGAGAACACGACGCCGAAGCCGAAGGTGTCGTCGGGGGCGTTGCGCTCCCAGACGGTGACCTCGTGCGCGGCGTCGAGCTGCTTGACCAGCGCGGCGAGGTAGAGCCCGCCCGGCCCGCCGCCGACGACCGCGATCCGCATGCCGTCCCCCCCGGTGCCGCTCACCGGAGCCGGAACCGCTGCAGCTTGCCGGTGGCCGTGCGCGGCAGCTCGGTGCGGAACTCGACGGCCCGCGGGCACTTGTACGGGGCGATCACCCGCTTGCAGTGGGCCTGCAGCTCCTCGGGCGTCACCTCACCGGTGCGCTCGGGATCGAGGACGACGAAGGCCTTGACGATCGTGCCGCGGTCGGGGTCCGGGGCGCCGACCACCGCGCACTCGACCACGGCGGGGTGCTGGAGCAGCGCCTGCTCGACCTCGGGGCCGGCGATGTTGTACCCGGCCGAGACGATCATGTCGTCGGTGCGCGCCCGGTAGGTGAAGTAGCCGTCGGCGTCGCGGACGTAGGTGTCGCCGGTGTGGTTCCAGCCGTGCCGGACGTAGGACTCCTGCCGGTCGCCGAAGAGGTAGCGGCAGCCGGTGGGCCCGCGTACGGCGAGGTGGCCCTCGGTGCCGTCGGGCACCGGCTCGCCGTCGTCGTCCAGCACCACGGCGGTGTAGCCGGGGACGGCGCGGCCGGTGCAGCCGGGCCGGATGTCGTCGTCGGCCGCGGAGACGAAGATGTGCAGCATCTCGGTGGCCCCGATGCCGTCGATCACCCGGAGGCCCGTGGCGTCGTGCACGGCGTGCCAGGTGGCCGCCGGCAGGTTCTCACCGGCCGAGACGGCCCGGCGCAGCCCGGCCAGCCGGTCGGCCTTCCCGCCGGCGACGATCGCCTTGTACGCCGTCGGCGCGGTGAACAGCACGGTGACGCCGTGGTCGGCGATCGCGTCGGCGAGCTGGTCGGGGGCGGCGCGCTCGAGCAGCAGCACGCTGGCCCCGACGCGCAGCGGGAAGACGACCAGCCCGCCGAGGCCGTAGGTGAACGCCAGGGGCGGGGTGCCGGTGAACACGTCCTCGGGCTCGGGGCGCAGCACGCAGGCGCCGAACGTGTCGGCGATGGCCAGGACGTCGCGGTGGAAGTGCATGGTCACCTTGGGCTTGCCGGTCGTGCCGGACGTGAAGGCCAGCAGCGCGACGTCGTCGGCGGCCGTGTCGACCGGGGCCGGCGGCGCACCCCGCCGGGCCGCGGCGCGGGCGGTGAGGTCGCCGGGGTCGTCGACGCCGAACGGGACGGTGGCCATGCCCGGCACGGCCGCCCGCTCGAGGTCCTCGATCAGCCGGGCGTCGCACAGGGCGAGGGCGGGCCGGCACATCTCCCCGATCGTGGCCAGCTCCCCGGCGCGCAGGGCCGGCATCGTGGTCACCACGACGCCGCCGGCGCGCAGCACGGCGAACCAGCAGGCCACCAGCCAGGGCTCGTTGAACCCGCGCAGCAGCACGCGGTTCCCCGGCACCAGGCCCAGCTCCTCGACGAGGACGGCGGCGATCCGGTCGGCCCGGTCGCGCAGCTCGCCGTAGCTCCAGGTGTCGCCCGCCGGGGTCCGCAGGCACGGCCGGTCGGCGCCGAGCCGGTCGATCGTGGCGTCGAGCAGCGCGACGGCGCAGTTGAGCCGCTCGGGGTGGTCGAGGTCGCCGAGGTCGAGGACCGGCCAGGTCTCCGGCGGGGGCAGGTTGTCCCGGCAGAAGGTGTCGACGTGCGCGGAGGGCGTGAGGGTCGGGGCGTGCACCGTCATGTCGGGGCCTCCCTGGGAGGGCGGGGTGATCCGGGCCACACCGTGCGACAAGTATGGCGCTGTGGTGACGGGAGTCAACACCGCGCCATGGCGACGGGGCGCCGTCTATCGTGTCGCCGTGACCGCCGTCGAGCAGGCGACCGCGCCGGCCGGGGCGGGGCTGCAGCCGCGCCAGCTGATCGTGACGCTGTACGGGCTCTACGCCCGCGAGCGCGGCGGCTGGCTCTCGGTGGCCGCGGTGGTGCGGCTGATGGCCGACCTCGGGGTGGACGAGCCCGCCGTCCGCTCGTCGGTGTCCCGGCTCAAGCGGCGGGGGTGGCTCGAGGCCCGGCGGGAGTCCGACGTCGCCGGCTACGCGCTGACCGACCGTGCCCGCGAGGTGCTGGCCGACGGCGACGCGCGGATCTTCGCCCGGCGGCGCGCGGAGCCCTCCGACGGCTGGCTGCTGGTGGTGTTCTCGGTCCCGGAGTCCGAGCGCGAGCGGCGGCACCGGCTGCGCGCGGAGCTGACCCGGCTGGGCTTCGGCACGGTGGCGCCGGGGGTGTGGATCGCCCCCGGTCACCTGGCCGAGGAGGCCGCCGAGGTGCTGCGCCGGCGCGGCCTGGCCGGGTACGTGGAGCTGTTCACCCGGGCCTGCGTGCCCGGGGACTCCGCCCGCCGGTCCGTCGCGCGCTGGTGGGACCTCGACGCGCTGCACGACCGGTACGCGGGGTTCCTCGACCGGCACGCCGGCGCCGACGCCGGGACCGGGCGGCCCGACCCCGTGCGGGCGTTCCCCGACTACGTCCGGCTGCTCACCGACTGGCGGGCCCTGCCCTACGCCGACCCCGGGCTGCCGCTGGACCTGCTGCCGGCCGACTGGAACGGCGCGCGGGCGGCGGACCTCTTCGCGCGGCTGCGCGAGCGCCTCGCCGCCCCGGCCGCCGAGCGCGCCCGAGCCCTGATCGAGGGTTGAGCGACCCGCCGGACGCCGCCCCGGGCGCGGCCCGGTGCCGACCACGTCCCCCGGCGGCCGCGCGACGCACCGGGTCCGCCGCGCGTCCTCCGTCTCGCCGCGGGTCCTACGTCTGCGAGTGCAACCGCACTCGAAGACGTAGGACCCGCGGTGGTGACCAGGGCCGGCGGGGCGCGGTCGAGCCGCCGGGAGGGCGTCGCGGCCAGGCCGGGGGCGTCGCGGTCAGGCCGGGAGGACGGCGGTGCCCTGCACCTCGACGAGCGCCTCGTCGTCCCAGAGCCGGGCCACCCCGATCCCGGCCATCGCCGGGTACGCCTCGCCCACCAGCCGGCGCCACACGGCGCCGATCTGGCGGGCGTGCGCCCGGTAGTCGGCGAGGTCGACGGCGTACACGGTGAGCGCGGCCAGGTGCCCGGGCTCCCCGCCGGTGGCCCTCAGCGCGGTGAGCAGGTTGCCCAGCGCCCGCTCGAACTGCGCGACCACGCCGTCCCCGACGATGCGCCCGCCGGCGTCCATGGCCGTCTGCCCGGCGAGGAACACCAGGCGCCCGGGCCCGGCGACCACGGCGTGCGCGAAGCCCGACGGCCGGGCGAGCTCCGGCGGGTCGACCCGTTCCAGGCTCACGATGCCTCCGGTTCGCTCCCGCGGGGCGCTCCGCTCCTCGCTCGTCCCTCGCCGCGATGCTCACGCACCTGTCCGCTCACGACTGCACCGCCCCTCCGTCGACGTTGATGCCCTGCCCGGTCACCGCCGCGCTCGCCACGCACAGCAGCACGGCGTCGGCCACCTCCTCGGGGGTGATGAGCCGGCCGATCGGCTGCTTGCGGGCCAGCGCGTCGCGCGCCTGCTCCGGGGTGCGGCCCGTGGCGGCGCTGATCCCGGCCACCGTGCGGTCGGTCATCGGGGTGTCGACGTAGCCCGGGCAGACCGCGTTCACGGTCACCCCCCGGCCGGCCACCTCCGCGGCGGCCGAGCGCACCAGGCCCAGCAGGCCGTGCTTGCTCGCGGTGTAGGCGGCCACGTAGGGGTCCCCGCGCCTGGCCGCCACGGACGCGACCGCGACCACCCGCCCCCAGCCGGCCTCGGCCATGCCGGGCAGCACGCGGCGCAGCAGCCGGAACGGCGCGGTGAGGTTGACCTCCAGCATGCGGGCCCAGTCCTCGTCGGTGGTGCGGGCCAGCGGCGCGGAGACGGCGCTGCCGGCGTTGAGCACGAGCACCTCGACCGGGCCGCCCCACTCCCGCTCCACCCGGTCGGCGACGGCGTCCGCGGTGCCCGGGTCGGTCAGGTCGGCGGGGACGACGAGCGACGGGCCCGGCAGCCGCGCGGCCAGCGCCTCGAGCTCCGGCGCCGTGCGGGCGACCAGCGCGACCGCGTGGCCCTCGGCGGACAGCCGGCGGGCGACCGCGGCACCGATGCCGCGCCCCGCACCCGTGACCAGGCAGCGGCGGGCGGGCACGGCGGCGAGCTTGCCAGCCCCTCGTGACGACCGTCAACATGGCGACATACCGCCGACAGAGGGGGCGACCGTGCGGCCCGAGGAGTTCACCGACGTCCACTACGAGGTGGAGGAGGACAACCACGCCGTCATCACCATCGACCGGCCGGAGCGGATGAACAGCTTCCGCGGCCGGACGGTGGACGAGCTGATCTCCGCCTTCAAGCACGCCTGGGCCGACCGCCGGGTGGCCGCCGTCATCCTCACCGCGGCCGGCGAGCGCGCCTTCTGCACCGGGGGCGACGTCAAGGAGCGCGCCGAGACCGGCGGGTACGGCGAGACCGAGTGGGGGACGTTCGAGATCGAGCGGCTGCACCGGATCATCCGCGACATCCCCAAGCCGGTGATCGCCGCGGTCAACGGCATCGCGATCGGCGGCGGCCACGTGCTGCACGTGCTCTGCGACCTCACCGTGGCCTGCGAGGAGGCCACCTTCGCGCAGTCCGGGCCGCGGGTCGGCAGCTTCGACGCCGGCTTCGGCACCGCCTACCTCGCCCGCGTGGTGGGGGAGAAGCGGGCCCGCCAGATCTGGTTCCTGCTCGACCGCTACGACGCCGCCACCGCCGAGCGCTGGGGCCTGGTCAACGAGGTCGTCCCGCGCGAGCAGCTGCTCGAGACCGCCCGCGGGTACGCCCGCAAGATCGGCTCCTACTCGCCGACCGCCATCCGGTTCCTCAAGCACTCGTTCAACGCCGACAGCGACCACCTCGGCGGCATCTCGCACCTGGCCTTCGACGGCCTGGAGCAGTTCGTCCACAGCGAGGAGGGCATGGAGGGCGCGCGGGCCTTCGCCGAGAAGCGGACGCCGGACTTCCGCCGGTTCCGCTGACGTCCTACAGGCGTCCTTGACCGCTGCGCCGCCCGTGCAGGACATTCGCCGCGGCGGTCGTGGCTCGGGGACGGGAGTCGTCATGGGCGTGCAGACGTTCGCTCCTCCGCGGATCGAGGCCGAGCGGCCCGGCGACGGCCGGTTGCTGCTCCGCTCGGCCGAGCCGCTGGCCGACCACCCGGCCAGCGTCGTGCACTCCTTCCGGGCCGGCAGCGAGGCCCACCCCGACCGGCTGCTGGTCGCCGAGCGCGGTCCGGACGGCGGGTGGGCCCGCTCGACGTGGGGGGAGGTGCGCGCGCAGGCCGACCGGCTGGCGCAGGGCCTGCTCGACCGGGGGCTGGCCGACCGGCCGGTGCTGGTCCTGTCGGGCAACAGCCGGCTGCACCTCACCGTGGCGCTGGCGGCGATGACCGTCGGCGCCCCCGTCGTCCCGACCAGCGTCGCCTACTCGCTGCAGAGCTCCGACCACGCCAAGCTGCGCGCGATGGCCGACCTGGTCGACCCCGGCCTGGTCGTCGCCGAGGACGCCTCCTTCGCGCGGGCGGTCGAGGCCGTGACCGGGGACCGGGCCGGGAGGCGGGCCGTGCTGGGGCCGCTGGGCACCGATCCGGGGGAGTTCGGGGCCGACCCCACGCCCGAGGTGGACCGCCGCTGCGCGGCGCTGGCGCGGGACGACGTCGCCAAGATCCTGTTCACCTCCGGGTCGACCGGGTCGCCCAAGGGCGTGCTCACCACCCACGGGATGCTCAGCGCCAACCAGCAGCAGCTGCGCCAGGTCTGGCCGTTCCTCGCCGAGGAGCCGCCGGTCCTGCTCGACTGGCTGCCCTGGAGCCACACCTTCGGCGGCAGCCACGACCTCAACCTGGTGCTGACCCACGGCGGGACGCTGTGGATCGACGACGGGCGCCCGGCCCCCGCGCTGGTGGAGCGGACGGTGCGCAACCTCGCCGACGCGCGCCCCACCCTCTTCTTCAACGTGCCGGCCGGGTACGCCGCGCTCCTGCCGCACCTCGAGCGCGACCGCGCCGCGGCGGCGGCGTTCCTCGACCGGCTGCGCTTCGCCTTCTTCGCCGCCGCGGCCCTGCCCCAGCAGCTGTGGGACCGGATGACCGCGCTGGCCGCCGCGCACGGCGCGGACATGGTCATGACCACCTCGTGGGGCCTGACCGAGACCAGCCCCGCGGCCACCAGCGCGCACTTCCCGATCACCCGCAGCGACGTGCTCGGGGTGCCGCTGCCCGGCGTCGAGCTGGCGCTGGTGCCGGTGGGGGCCGAGGTCGCCGGGGCGCAAGGGGTGGGTCCGAGGTACGAGGTGCGGGTGAAGGGGCCCAACGTCACCCCCGGCTACCACCGCCACCCCGACCTCACCGCGGCCGCCTTCGACGAGCACGGCTTCTTCCGCACCGGGGACGCCGTCGCCCTGGCCGACCCCGACGACCCGGCCGCCGGGCTGGTCTTCCGCGGCCGCACGGCCGAGGACTTCAAGCTGATGACCGGCACGTTCGTCAGCGTCGGCACGCTGCGCCCCGCCCTGCTCTCGGCGGCGCGGGGCCTGCTCGCCGACGCGGTGATCTGCGGGCAGGACGGTCCGTGGGTCACCGCCCTGGCCTGGCCCGCGCCGGACGCCGCCGGCCGGGTCGGCCCCGACGGCGTGCCGGACGCCGGCCTGCGCGCCGAGCTGGGGACGGCCCTGGCGCGGCTGGCGGCCGGGAGCAGCGGGTCCTCCCAGCACGTCGAGCGGCTGCTGCTGCTCACCGAGCCGGCCCAGCTCGACGCCGGGGAGATCACCGACAAGGGCTACGTCAACCAGGCCGCCGTCCGGGAGCGCCGCGCCGACCTCGTCGCGCTGCTCGCCGCCGAGCCACCGCCCCCGCAGGTGCTCCTCCGGCCGCCCGGGCAGGATGCCTGACGTGCTCGACGGTCACCTCCTCGTGGACGCGCACGTGCACGTCCCCCTGCTCCCGTCGCTGGCGCCGGCCTGGGTGGAGTGGGCCCGGCAGTTCGGCCGGCCCGGCATCCTCGAGGAGGTCTGGCGGTCCGACGGCACGCCGGACCCCGCGGCGCTGGCCCGGGTCTTCGCCGCCGAGGGCGTCGACGTCGCCCTGCTGTTCTGCGAGTACAGCCCCAAGGCGACCGGCTACCAGCTCTTCGACGACCTGCTGCCGATCGTCGAGCACGACCCGCGCCGCTTCCGGCCGGTGGCCAACGTCAACCCGCACCTGCACTTCCCGATCGCCCGCGAGCTGACCCGCCAGCTCGACGCCGGGGCGGCCGCGCTGAAGATCCACCCGGTGCACGGCGGCTTCCGCGCCGACGACGCCGCCATGTACCCGGCCTACGCCGTCCTGGTGGAGCGGGGGGTGCCGCTGGTGGTGCACTGCGGCACCAGCAGCTTCCCCGGCTCGACCAACGCCTTCGCCGACCCGCAGACGCTGGACGCCGTCCTCCGCGACTTCCCCGGCCTGCAGGTCGTGCTCGCCCACGGGGGCCGCGGCTGGTGGTACGACGCGGCGGCGTTCCTCGCCGTGTCGCGTCCCAACGTGTGGATCGAGCTCTCCGGCCTGCCGCCCAAGCGGCTGCCCGAGTACTACGCCCGCTTCGACCTCGGCCGGCTGGCCCGCCGGTGGATCTACGGCACCGACTGGCCCGGCGTCCCCGGGCAGGCGGCCAACGCCCGCGCCGTGGCCTCGCTCGGGCTGCCCGAGGACGTCGTCGGCCTGGTGCTCGGGGGCAACGCGCTGCAGGTGTACGCCGGCCTGGCCCCAGCCTGAGGGACCCCCTGCGGTGGCGGGCCGCAGACGATCCGTCAGGATGTCGGGAGCACACCTGGGGGAAGGAGGGTCGAGCCGTGGGCAAGCACCGGGCACCTGACGCGGACCCCACCGATTTCGACGCGGCCACCACCGCGCTCGCCGACGTCACCGGCGACTACGAGGTCGACGCCGCGCACACCCGCATCGGCATCCGCGCCCGGCACGCCATGGTCACCACCGTGCGGGGGGCGTTCACCGAGTTCGCCGGCACCGCGCACCTCGACGTGGTCGAGCCCGCGGCGAGCTCGGTGACCCTGCGGATCCGGACCGAGAGCATCGACACCGGCCAGCCGGACCGGGACGCGCACCTGCGCTCGGCGGACTTCCTGGACGTCACGACGTACCCCGAGATCGTCTTCGTCTCCACCGGCGTCGAGCAGGTCGAGGACGACGTCTACACCGTCACCGGGGACCTCACGATCCGGGACACCACCAGGCCGGTCGCGGTCGACTTCACCCTGACCGGCTCGGCGAAGGACCCGTTCGGCAACACCCGGGTCGGCTTCGAGGGCGCGCTGGCCATCAAGCGCAGCGAGTGGGGGCTGACCTGGAACACCCCGCTGGACACCGGCGGCGTGCTGGTCAGCGACCGCATCCAGGTGGAGTTCGACGTCTCGGCGGTCCGGGTCGCGTAGCCGGCGCGGGCCGGGCGCCCCCGCCGGGTGCTACTGCTGCGTCCAGCGGCGGATGAACCCGACGGTGGCGCGGTCGACCTCCCCGGGGTGCGAGGCGCTGAGGAAGTGCCGGCCGCCGTCGACGACGCGCAGCTCCGCGTGCGGGCTGCTGACGAACAGCGAGATCTCGTCCTCGGCGTTCTCGACCGAGTAGACCGGGTCGGCCGTGCCGTGCATCCACAGGACCGGGCACCGCACGCCGTCGAGCCGGCCGTGCAGCCCGTCGCGGTCGCGGAGGTTGATGCTGCTCAGCCGCAGGCGCTGCCGCCCGGCGTCCCCGGTGTAGTTCTCCCGGTGCGCGGCGTGCCAGAACTCCCGCTCGGCGGGGGGCACGTCCTCGCCCAGGCCCTCGGCGAGGACGGCGTCGACGAGCTCGTCCGGGATCACCCAGTCCTCGCCGACGCTGCCGGCGAGCGCGTCGATGGCCGGCGTGCAGAAGCCGACGCCGTCCCAGCACCCGAGGTCCCGGCTGCGCTGGCTCTCGGAGTCCATCGAGGTGCCCAGCGGGACGATGCCGCGGACGGTGCCGGGCGCCAGCACCGCCATGCGGGCCGCCACCCACCCGCCCTGCGAGGTGCCCAGGACGAACGCCTCGCGGATGCCGAGCGCCTCGAGGACCTGCAGGTCCGCGATCGCGGAATCCCAGTAGGTGAACTGGGCCCAGGTGGCGCGGGTCCGGCCGTGGCCGTACGGCTCCAGCGCGAGCAGGTTGGCGGTCGCGGTGAGCTCCTCGTCGGCGAACTGCGGCCGGAAGAGCTCGACGGACGTGGTGAACGAGTTGACCAGGACCAGCGTCGGCAGCGCCGGGTCGAGGGGCCCGCTGGTCCGGTAGCCGATGGTCGAGCCGCCGAGGTGCGGCACGGTGATCGTCTGCGTGTCGGTCATGGTCCCGCCGTCCTCGGGGAGCAGCCGCCCGGCCGCGGCCGGCGACCGGCCCGGTCATCGTGGCCCGGCGCGTCGGCGCCGGTCAACCCGCGTCCGGCGCCGGTCGGCCCGCGTCCGGCGCCGGTCGGCCCGCGTCCGGCGCCGGTCGGCCCGCGTTCGGCGCGGTCAGCCGGCGGCCGGCCAGGGCGGTCCGCCGCTCACCGGTCCGGCCAGAGGGCCAGCAGCGTGCGGACCGCGGTGACCAGGGCCAGGGGCTGGTCGAGCATCGGGTGGTGCCCGGCCTCCGGCAGGTCGACGACGGTCAGCCCGGCGGGGGCCAGCCCGGCCATCTCCGCGGCCATGCCCGGGCCGACCAGCCCGCGCTCGCAGCGGAACAGCGCGGCGGGGGTGGCCAGCCGGGGCAGCACGTCGCGCAGGTCGGGCCGCGGGCCGAAGAAGCCCGGGTCGAACTTCCACGTCCACCCGCCCTCCGCGGCGCGCAGCGACCCGCGGGCCACGTGCGCCATGACGTAGGGCAGGTACTCCTCCTGCGGCGGCAGCGTGCGGAACCGGGCCACCGCCTCCCCGGGGTCGGCGTACACCCGGTGGGTGCGGGCGATGCCGCCGGCGCGGGACTCCTCCGGTGGCCGGGCGGCCAGCGGCGAGTCGATGACCGCGGCGCCGGCGAGGGTCGGGCCGTGCTCGACCGCGGCCGTGAGGGTGACCCAGCCGCCCATGCTGTGCCCGAGCACCACCGGGCGGTCGAGCCCCTCGGCGGCGGCCACCGCGAGCACCTCCTGCGCCCACAGGGACATCGTGTACTCCGGGCGCCAGGAGCTGTCGCCGTGACCGGAGAGGTCCACCGCGACCACGCGGTGCGAGCCCAGCAGCGGGGCGACGTGGTCCCACCAGCCCGAGTGGGCGGCGCCGCCGTGCACCAGCACCAGCCCGGGGGCGTCGCCGTCCCCCCAGGCCCGGTAGTGCACCCGCGCGCCGGCCACCTCGACCTCGCGGTGCTCCGGCGCGCGCGCCAGGGCGCGGTCGAACCAGGGGGGTGCGCCGGCGTCCGGGGCGGCGGGGCGGGACATGGGCGTGCTCCTCGGGGACGGGTGGCCCCGGGCGGGGACCGTTCCCGGACGTTACGCAAGCGCCTGCGCACCCGGCGGACCGGTCCGCCGCCCCGGGCCGCCCCGCGCGCCGGGCCCCGGGGTGGCGGCCTGGTCGGGTCCGGGGCGGGCGGGGGTCCCGGCCCTGTCCCGGTCCGTGCCCCGCCCGGCGAGCAGCCAGGCCGCCAGCGCCGCGACCAGGGCGGTGCCGCTGCCGACGGCGCCGATGACCGTGTAGGCGCCGCCGGCCGGCAGCCCGCCGCCGGTAGGCGTCGCCGCGGCCAGGACGGTCCCGGTCAGGGCGCTGCCGACCGAGAAGCCGGCGTAGCGGAGCACCTGGTTGAGCGCCATGGCGCTGCCGGTCTCCCGCGGCGGGACGGAGGCCACGACCAGCCCGGCGGCGGCGGCGAAGACGGTGCTCACCCCGAGCCCGGTGACCGCGGTGACGGCCGCCAGGGTCCACAGGTCGGCGCGGTGCACGGCGAAGAGGGCCTGGGCGGCGGCCACGAGCAGCGCACCGGTGGCCAGCACCGACCGCGGGCGGACCCGCTCCCCGAGCCGGCGCGACAGCGGGCCGGCGAGCATGCCGGCCAGCGAGAACGGCAGCAGCAGCAGCCCCGCGACCAGCCCGGAGGCGCCGAGCCCCGGGCCGCTGCCGGCCGGTGCCTGCGCCAGCGTCGGGACCGACCCCAGCAGCAGGTAGTTCGCCAGGCCGATGAGCAGCACCGTCACGTGCCCGGCGGCCGGCAGCCGGCCGCGGGCCAGCCGCAGGTCGATGAGCGGGGCGCGGACCCGCAGGGCGACGGCGACCCAGGCGGCCAGCAGCAGGAGCGAGGCCGTGCCCAGGACGAGCACCCGCGCCGACGACCAGCCCCAGGAGCCGCCCTCGCCGAGGGTGACCAGCGCGCCGGCGATCCCGGCGCCGAGCAGCAGCGCGCCCGGCAGGTCGAAGCGCCGCGGCGCGACGGGGGCGGCCGGCGGCAGGACCGCGGCCGCGGCGGCGAGGGCGCCGGCGCAGACGGCCGTCGCCGTCCAGAACGCGGCGGCCGTCCCGGCGGTGGTGGCGACGGCCCCGGCGATCGGGTAGCCCAGGCCGACGCCGGAGACGACGGTGATCGACAGCACCGCGATGGTGCGCGCGGCGCGGGGGGCGGGCAGCGCGTCCCGGGCGGTGGCGACGAGCAGGGGCATGAGGCCGAGCCCGAAGCCCTGCAGCCCCCGGCCGGCCAGGAAGGCGCCGAAGGGCAGCGGTAGCGCGGTGAGGACGCCGCCCAGCACGACCAGGACCAGGGCGGTGAGCGCGACGGCCCGGCGGCGGGGGCCGTTGCCGAGCCGGCCGAGCACGGGGGTCGCCACCACCCCGACCAGCAGCGGCATGGTGAGCGACCACTGGGCGGCGTGCAGCGGCACGTCGTACCGGTCGGCGACGGCCGGGATGAGCGGCGCCCCGACGCTGCTGGTCACCGCCACCACCGTGGCGAGCAGGACCAGCACGGGGACGAGCGCGGGGGAGGGGGGCGCGGGCCCCGCGGCGGGCCCGGCCCCGGGGTCGTCGGCGGGTCGGCGGTCCAGGCCGGGCCTCCTGTCGCGGGTCGGGGTGCGGGTGCCGGTTGTACCCCACGACCGGCCGGTGGCCGGCCGCGGGCCGCCGGCGGCGGGGCTAGCCTGCCGGGACAGCCCGGGGACGACCGCCCACAGGAGGACGCCGTGACCACCGTCCGCGAGACCGTGCACGACCTGCTGCGGACCTGGGGGCTGACCACCGTCTTCGGCAACCCCGGCTCCAACGAGCTGCCCTTCCTCGACGGCTTCCCCGCCGACTTCCGCTACGTGCTCGGGCTGCACGAGGGCGCGGTGCTGGCGATGGCCGACGGGTATGCCCAGGCCACCGGCCGCCCGGCGCTGGTGAACCTGCACTCGGCCGCCGGGCTGGGCAACGCGATGGGCAACCTGGCCAACGCGCGGGCGTCGGGGACGCCGCTGGTGGTCACCGCCGGCCAGCAGTCCCGGGCGCTCAGCGGGCTCGGTGCGGTCCTGGCCGAGCCGGCGATGACCCGGGTGCCCGAGCCCCAGGTGACGTGGTCGTTCGAGCCGGCGCGGGCGCAGGACGTGCCGCGCGCGCTGTCGGAGGCCGTCCACCGGGCGGTGCTGCCGCCGACCGGCCCGGTGTTCGTCTCCCTCCCGCTGGACGACTGGGCGCAGCCGGTCGGGGACGACGAGGTCGCCCACCTGGCCGGCCGCCGGGTGCGCGCCGCCGGCGCCCTCGACCCGGAGCTGCTGGCCGAGCTGGCCGGCCGGCTGGCCGCGGCCCGCGAGCCGGTGCTCGTCGTGGGCCCCGAGGCCGACGACGAGCGGGTGCTGCCGCGGGTGGTCGGCCTCGCCGAGCGGCTGCAGGCCCGGGTGTTCACCGCGCCGAGCCCGCCGCGCTGCCCGTTCCCCACCCGCCACCCGCTCTGGCACGGCGTGCTCCCGGCCAGCATCGGCGGGGTCGGCGGCGCGCTGGCCGGCGCCGACCAGGTGCTGGTGCTCGGCGCCCCGGTGTTCCGCTACCACGCCCAGGTGCCCGGGCCCTGGTTGCCGGCCGGGGCGCAGCTGGTCGCGGTGGGCAGCGACCCGGGGTCGGCGGCGCGGGCGGCGTTCGGGGACGCCGTCGTCGCCGACGTCGGCACCGCCGCGGGGCAGCTGCTGGCCGCCCTGGGGGACGCACCGCCCCGCCCGCCCCGGCCGGCGCCCGAGCGCGCGCCCGCGGTCGAACCCGCGGGCGCGCCGTTCCCCGCCGACGCGGTCTTCACCGCCCTGCTGCACGGGCTGCCCGACGGCGTCCGGCTGGTCAACGAGTCGACGTCCAACACCGGCCAGTTCTGGGCGCACCTGGACCTCGCCGGAGCCCGGCGGTTCTTCTTCCCCGCGGCCGGCGGGCTCGGCTTCGGGCTGCCCGCCGCGGTCGGGGTCGCGCTGGCCGACCCCTCGCGCCCGGTGGTCGCCGTCCTCGGGGACGGCGCGTTCCAGTACGGCGTCCAGGGGCTCTGGACGGCCGCGCAGCTGGGCCTGCCGGTGACCTTCGTGGTGCTCGCCAACGGGGTGTACGGGGCGCTGTCGGGGTTCGTCGGCCAGCTCGGGGTCAGCGGTGTCCCGGGGCTGGAGCTGCCCGGGCTGGACGCCGCCGCGGTGGCGGCCGGCTACGGGGTGCCCGCCGTGCGCGTGGGCAGCGCCGAGGAGCTGACCGCCGAGCTCAAGGCGGTCGGCGCGGCGAGCGGGCCGCGGGTGGTCGAGGTGCCGGTCGCGGTCGAGACCCGGCGGATCGGCTGAGCGCACCGGTGGCCGACCCGCCCGCCGACGACCGGGTGCTCCGCGCGCTGGTCGACGTCTGCGCCGACGGGCTGGCGGTGACCGACCCGGCGGGCCGGCTGCTCACCGTGAACGCGGCCGGCGCGGCGGTGCTCGGCGTCCCCGCCGGCAGCGTCCCCGCCGGCAGCGCGCTGCCGTTCGCGACGGGCCGGGGGCGGGTCGCCTGGGCGGCACCGCACGGCCGGCGGCGGGACCTCGAGTACCGCGCCCACCCGCTGGCCGACGGCCGGGTCGCGGTCTGGTTCGCCGACGTCACCGACTCCGTGCGCCAGCAGGAGCGGCTCACCGCGATCATCCGGGCCGCGACCTCGGTCGCCGACGCGGGGTCCCTGCGGGCCACCCTCGACGCGGTGGCGCGGGAGATCGCGATGACCGCCTCGATCGCCGCGGTGCAGATCCTGGCGCTGGACGACCCGCACGACGAGGTGCGGGTGCTGGGCATGGCCGGGTTCGGCGACGCCGCGGACTTCACCGCGCGGCTGGCGGCCTGCCGCGCGCGGGGGGCGGCGGTGCGGTTCACCGACGCGCTCGACCGGCGGCGGGCGGTGGTCGTCCCGCACCGGCGGGCGGCGATCCTCGGCGACCCCCGGTGGGCGCCGCTGCACGAGATCATGGCCCGACCCGACTGGGACAGCTTCGTCTCGATGCCGATGGTGGTGCGCGGCCGGGCGCTGGGCGTCATCAACGCCTACTACGTGCCCGGGGAGGACCCCGGGCCCGGCTCCCTGGACTTCCTCGAGGCCATGGCCGGGTCGGCGGCCGTCGCGATCGACACCGCGGCGCTGCTGGCCCAGACCCGGTCGCGGGCGCAGTCCGACGAGCGCCGGCGCCTGGCCCGGGACCTGCACGACTCCGCCGTCCAGCAGGTGTTCTCGATGCGCATGCAGGCCGAGGCGCTGCGGGCCTCGCTGGAGCGGCCGGGGCCCGACCCGGCGGCGGTCCGCAGCGCGGCGGGGGAGCTGGCCGCGCTGGCGGCCAGCGCGCTGGCCGACCTGCGCGGGCTGGTGTTCGAGCTGCGGCCGCTGGACCTCGCCGAGCACGGGCTGGCCGAGGCGGTGCGCGCGCACGCGGCCGGGGTCGAGGCCCGCACCGGCCTGGCGGTCGAGGTGGTCGCCGACGACGGCGGGGAGCCCGACGTCGAGGTGGACGTGCAGGAGGACCTGTACCGGATCGTCCAGGAGGCGCTGCACAACGTGGTGAAGCACGCGCGGGCGTCCGAGGCGCGGGTGGCGCTGGCCGCGCTGCCCGGCGGGGGCTCGCGGATCACGGTGGACGACGACGGCCGCGGCGCCGGGGTCCCGGCCGGTCCCGGGCGGCTGGGGCTGGTGTCGATGCGGGAGCGGGCCGAGCGCTGGGGCGGCCGGCTGGTCGCCGGTCCCCGCCCGGGCGGCGGCTGGCGGGTCGAGGTGGAGCTGCCCGGGGCGCCGCGGTGACCGGCATCGGGCTGGTCCTGGTCGACGACCACGCGGTGGTGCGCCGCGGCGTGCAGGCCTACGTCACCGCCGTCCCGGGGATGCGGGTGCTGGGGGAGGCCGCCGACGGGCAGGAGGCGGTGGACCTGCTGGCGCGCCGGGCGGCGACCGGCGAGCCGCTGCCCGACGTCGTCCTCATGGACCTGCAGATGCCCCTTATGGACGGCGTCGCGGCGACCGCGGCGATCACCCGGGCGCACCCGTCGGTGCGGGTGGTCGTCCTCACCAGCTTCGGGGAGGCCGAGCGGGTGCACGCGGCGCTGGCCGCCGGGGCGGCCGGCTACGTGCTCAAGGACGCCGACCCCGCCGAGGTGGCCACCGCGATCCGGGCGGCCGCAGCGGGGGAGGTGCACCTCGACGCCGCGGTGGCCCGGCAGCTGGCCCGCCGGATGGCCGCGCCCCGCGACGGGCTGAGCGCGCTCACCGACCGGGAGCGCGAGGTGCTGGCGCTGGTCGCCCGGGGCCACTCCAACCGGGAGATCGCCGACCGGCTGGTGATCAGCGAGCGCACCGCCCGCACCCACGTGAGCAACGTGCTCGGCAAGCTGCGGCTGGCCAGCCGCACCCAGGCCGCCCTGCTGGCGATCAAGGAGGGCCTGGTCCCCCCGCCGGGGTGACCTCGCCAGGAGCCCCCGCTCGTGGTCGGCCGCTGCGCGCGGGTCGGGCGGACGAGTCCGCGGGCCTGGGGGGAGCCCGGTCAGCCGGTCGCCGCGCGGGCCGCCCGGTGCGCCCGGGCCCACCTCACGAGGCGGTCGGTGCCCGCCGCTGTCGCGAGGGCGAGCATCGCAGCGGCGGCGGCCGCGGCCAGGCGCAGGGGCAGCGGCCACCGCCCGCGGTCGATCTCCCAGGCGACCGGCGCGGCCGGCCCCTCGGCGCCCAGGACGGCCGCCGGCACCTGGAGGCGGGCGACCTGGTAGTTGGCGTCAGCCGTCGGGACGGCGGTCAGCTCCTGGCGCTGCCCGCTGACCACGTCCACGGCGACGACAGGGCTGGGGTCGGTCTCCTGCCCGTCCGGTGACCGGATGACCGAGAGGGCGACGCTGCGGGGCCCGTGCCATCCCACGAACTCGTGCCATCCCCCGGGCCCGGGGTGCACGCACGCCGGGACCGGGCCGCCGGACACGGCGAGGAAGCCGGTGCAGGTCGCCTCCGTGGCCAGCAGGGCGCCGTCCGGTGACCACGCCGCCGACCCGGCCAGCGGCGCAGCCGGTCCCAACGCGCGTGCCGGCCCTCCGCGCAGGTCCAGGATGGTCACGGTCCCGCCGGGGTCCTGCACCGCGAGGTGGGCACCGTCCGGGGAGAAGGCTGCGGCGGCCACCTGGTGGGGGGTACCGGGCACCTCCAGCGGCCGCGCGCCGCCGGTGGCCGCGTCCAGGAGCACGGCGCGCCCGCGCGGACCCGCTGCAACCAGGCCGCCATAGGGGTCGTGGGGCTCGGTCGGCACGACCACGAGCAGCGTGCCCCCGTCGGGGGACCATGCGACCGGCACGGCGGCACGTCCTGGTCCCACGGCCGAGCTGCGGACGACCCCGGTGACCAGGTGCTGGACCGCGACGTCGGGGTGGGCGTCGTCGTAGACGCCCACGGCCACCCGGGTGCCGTCGGGGGACAGCAGCATCGCCGTGGGATCGCCCTGGGTCGCCGCGCCGGCTCGGTGCTCGGCGAGGTCGAGGCGGCGCACGGCCCCGGAGGCACCGACCACGACCGCATGGGGGAAGTCCATGAACTCCACGCCGAAGCCCTGCTGGTACAGGGCGACGGCCCGCCCCGGTGGGGAGTCGGAGGCGTTCCCGGTCAGGTAGGAGTAGCCGGGCAGGCGCGGCGGCAGGACGGCCGCTCCGGGGCCGGGCACCGCAGGCCCTGCCGGCGCAAGGGCCACCAGCAGGCCCATCGCCAGCACGGCGACGGCGGCGGCCCGGCCGGGACGGGTCCGGATCGCGGTCAGCGCGTCGCGCCAGCGCACCCGGGCCCCGCCCAGAGCCAGGTCCACCGCCTCCGTCAGGCCGGGCCGTCGCCGGTTGCTGCCGGCTCGTTGGAGGAGGACCGCGAGCATCTCCTCCTCGCGCTGCCGGCGGTAGTGGGCGGGGTAGCAGCGCAGCAGGCGACGGTAGGAGCGCTCGAGTGCACCGCCGTCGTCACGCGCGCCGTGGGCCCGCCCCGGGCCGGTCCGCCTCACGCCGGGCCCCGGATCGCGCCGAGGCGTCGCAGGGCGGTCCCCGCCTGCTCCTGGCGCCGCGCGGCCTCCGCCGCCAGTACGCGGGCGCCGCTCGCACTGAGCCGGTAGTAGCGCCGCAGCCGGGAACCCACGACCTCCTCGCGATCGATCTCGACCAGGCCCTCGCGCGCCAGGCGGTCCAGTGCCCCGTACAGCGTCCCTACCCCCAGCCGGACCGAGCCGGCGGAGAGGGTCTCCAGGTCCTTGAGGATCCCGTAGCCGTGCTGCGGCCCGGACGCCAGCGCGGTCAGGACGAGGAACGACGGCTCCTGCAGGCGACGGCGCGATGGCACGGCGGGCAGATTACTCCGATGACCGGAGTACCGGCCAGGGGCTTCCCTCGGACCGGTGCCACCCAGCGGTCCCTGGTCCGCTGCATGCACACCGGTCGAGCGCTGTCCCCGGCCGACCGCGACATCCGTCGCGGGCCGGTGGCGACATCGCGCCGATCCGCAGGCGCGCGCACGATGCCTACCGTGACGTGAGCGCGGTCACCGCCCGCGCCCGTCGTCGCGGAACCGGCCCGGCGACCCCGACACCGGCGGCAGGAGGCTGCGAGATGAGCGCCAACCCGATCGTCATGAACGGCTGGTACATCGGCGCCTGGACCGACGAGGTCGGCCGCACCCTGCTGCAGCGCTGGATCTGCGGCCGGCCGGTGTGCTTCTACCGGCTTTCCGACGGCACCGCGAACGCCGTCGAGGACCGCTGCCCGCACCGCCGCTACCCGCTGTCCCTCGGCCGGCTCGGGGACGACGACGTCATCACGTGCAACTACCACGGTTACCGGATCGACGGGGAGGGGACCTGCATCGGCGTGGCCGAGCAGCCCGACGTCCCCAAGAACGCGCGGGTCCACCGCTTCCCGGTCGTCGAGCGGCACGGCGTGGTGTGGATCTGGCCCGGCGACCCCGAGCAGGCCGACCCCGCCGACGTCCCCGACCTCCCCTGGCTGGCCGACGAGGGCTGGACCCACGTCAAGGGCGTGGTCCCGCTCAAGGCCCGCCAGGTCCTGCTGGTCGAGAACCTGCTCGACCTCACCCACGAGACGTTCCTGCACCCCACCTCGATCGGCAACGCCGCGGTCGCCGCCACCCCGATCGAGGTCGTGGGGGAGGGCAACCGGGTGTCGTTCATCCGGCACATGATCGGCATCGAGGCCCCGCCGTTCTACCGGTCCTCGATGGGGGTCACCACCGACATCGACCGCTGGCAGGACGGCGACTTCTTCGCCCCCGGCACGTTCGTCCTCAACATCCGGATCGCCCCCACGGGGACCGAGGAGCCCGAGGGCTTCCACATGAAGGTCTTCTACGGGATGACCCCGGCCACCGCGACGGAGACCCACGACTTCTTCGCCCTCGGCCGGGACTACAGGATCGAGGACCGGGGGCTGTCGGAGTTCCAGCTCCAGCAGCAGCTGGCGGTCATGCAGGAGGACATCGACGCCCTGGAGGTCCAGGAGGTCATGGTGGCCACCGACCCGGGGATGGTCGAGTCGAGCATCCGCTCCGACGTCGCCGGCATCCGCGGCCGCCGGCTGCTGGACAAGATGGCCCGCGCCGAGGCCGCCGCCCGCGGGGAGGCCCCGGCCCGGCCGGCCCGACCGCAGCGCCCGGCGGCCACCGCCCGCGAGCAGGCCCCGGCCGCCCGCCCCGAGCCGGCGGGGCAGGCATGAGCACCTTCGTCCTCGTCCACGGGGCCTGGCACGGCGGCTGGTGCTGGGACCGCGTCGCCCCCCTGCTGCGCGCGGCCGGCCACGACGTGCACACCCCCACGCTCACCGGGCTGTCGGAGCGGGCGCACCTGCTCGCGCCCACCGTCGGGCTCGACACCCACGTCGAGGACGTCGTCCGGCTGCTCGACGTCCTCGGCCTGCACGACGTCGTCCTCGTCGGGCACAGCTACGCCGGGCAGGTCGTCACCGCGGTCGCCGACCGGCGGCCGGACGCCGTCGCCCGGCGGGTGTACCTCGACGCGTTCGTCGGCGCGGACGGCGAGGCCGCCCGCGACCTGCTGCCCGAGCAGGTCGAGCACCACTGGGCGGAGTCGGCCGAGCAGCAGGGGTTCGGCTGGCTGGTCCCGGTGCGCAGGCTCTCGGTGCTCGGGGTGACCGACCAGGCCGACGTCGACTGGCTCACCCCCAAGCTCACCCCGCACCCGTGGAAGACCTACACCGATCCGCTGCGGCTCACCGGGGCCGCCGAGCGGGTGCCGGCCGCGTTCGTCGAGTGCGTGACCTGGATGCGGGTGTTCGCCGCCCAGGCCGACCGCGCCCGCGCCCGCGGCTGGCCGGTGCACGAGCTCGACACCGGGCACGAGGCGATGGTCACCGCGCCGAAGGCGCTGGCCGACGCCCTGCTCGAGATCGCCCGCTGACCGCCGCCACCCCGCGACCCCTGGAGACCCCGTGGAGTTCCTCGTCCGCTCCGAGAACCGCCTGCCCCCGGAGACGCCGGCCGAGCGCCGCGAGGAGCTGCGCGCCGCCGAGCGGGCCCGGGCCGTGGAGCTGCGCGCCGCCGGGATCCTCAAGCGGCTCTGGCGGGTGCCGGGCCGCAACGCCACCATCGGCCTCTACGAGGCCCCGGACGCCGCCGCGCTCCACGACGCGCTGGTGTCGCTGCCGATGTCGCCGTGGCTGGACGTGCACGTCGAGGCCCTCGCCCAGCACCCGCAGGAGCGGACGTGACCGCCCCGGCCCGCCGGGAGCTGCGCATCTCCTTCCGCCAGCACGACGGTGAGATGCTCGGCACCTGCTGGTGCGGGCTGACCCGGTCCAGCGCCCACCCGCGCCAGCTGTGGGAGTGGCTCGACGAGCACGAGCACCGGCAGCCCGGCGCCGCTGAGGAGGACCCGCCCGATGAGCACTGACACGCCGGCCGGCAGCCGGTTCGACCTGCCCGGGACGCCGGTCTTCGACGGGCAGACCAGCCGCCGCGGCCTGCGGATGAACAAGATGTTCATGACCCTGCGGTCGGAGGCCAACCGCACGCGGTTCCTCGCCGACGAGGCGGCCTACTGCCGCGAGTTCGGCCTGACGCCGGAGCAGGAGCGCGCCGTCCTCGACCGGGACTGGCAGGCGATGATCGACCTCGGCGGGAGCATCTTCTACGTCTACAAGCTGGCCATGATGGACGGCCGGTCCATGCAGTACCTCGGCGGTGTGTTCACCGGCATGACCGAGGAGGAGTTCGTGGCGGCCATGCGGGCCGGCGGGCGACGGGACACCGGCGGGCGACGGGACACGGGAGGACGGCGGGATGGCTGAGGTGGTCTGGGGTCTGGCGACCTCGCACGTGCCCTCGATCGGGGCCGCGATGGACCGCGGGAAGACCGAGGACCCGAACTGGAAGGCGCTGTTCGACGGCTACGCCCCGGCCCGCGCCTGGCTGGCCGAGCACCGCCCCGACGTGGCGGTCGTCGTCTACAACGACCACGCCAACGGCATCGACCTCGACGTCGTCCCCACCTTCGCGATCGGCACCGCCGAGCACTACCCGGTCGCCGACGAGGGCTTCGGCCGGCGGCCGGTGCCCGACGTCGTGGGGGACGCCGACCTGTCGCTGCACCTGCTGGAGAGCCTGGTCGACGAGGGTTTCGACCTCACCGTCTTCCAGGAGCTGGACGTCGACCACGGCCTCACCGTGCCCCTGTCGGTGTGGACGCCGGACCCCGGCGAGGCCTGGCCGTGCCCGGTGGTGCCGCTGCTGGTCAACGTGATCCAGTACCCGCAGCCCACCGCCGCCCGCTGCTACGCCCTCGGCCAGGCGCTGGGCCGGGCGATCCGCAGCTACCCGAAGGAGCAGAAGGTGGCGCTGCTGGGCACCGGCGGCATGTCCCACCAGCTGGCCGGGTCGCGGGCCGGGTTCATCAACCCCGAGTTCGACGCCATGTGGATGGAGGCGATCGAGAAGGACCCGGCCCGGCTGGCGGCGCTGTCCCGCGAGGAGCTGATCCGCCAGGCCGGGTCCGAGGGCATCGAGCTGATCATGTGGCTGATCATGCGCGGGGCCATGGACGAGCGGGTCACCAAGGTGCACAGCTCCTACTTCGTGCCGGCGTCCAACACCGCCGCCGGGATCGCGCTGTTCGACAACCGGGCGCCGCAGCCGGCCTGAGGCCGGCGTCAGCGGCCACCGCAGGGCCGTCCGGGCGCCGCTCCCCGGGTCCGCCGTCCTCCGTCTCGGAGTGCCATGGCACTCGAAGACGGAGGACCCGCGAGGGGGACGTCCGGGCCGGCGCGCGGCCCCGCCGGCCCGGGCTCAGCCGACCCGGGAGACGAACGAGTTCAGCTGGCCGGTGACGCAGCCGGGGAAGGTCTCGAAGGCGCGGGCCCGCTCGGCAGAGGCGTTGTACTCCTCCTCGACCGCGCGGAACTCGGCCTCGTCGCCGTCGTGCTCCACCGCCCACACGAACGCGTCGTTCGGCTCGTCGGCGAACGCGGCGACCACCCGGAAGCCGAACGACGCCCGCACCGGCAGCAGGGTCGGGAACCAGGCGAGGAAGTCGGCCATCCGGCCCGGCTCGATGGTGTAGCGGCGCAGCTGCACGGTGGTCGTCACCGGGGCAGTGTCGCGCACCAGGTCCGGCGCGGCGGACGCCGTGGTTGGCTGACCCTCCCCGCCCGCCGTCGAAGGGACCGCCATGCCCGTCCTGCCCGAGCTCGCCGCCGCCCTGGCCGGTGGCCGCGTCGAGGTCGTCGACCTCACCGCGCCGCTGTCGTCGGGGACCCCGGTCATCGCGCTGCCGGGGCAGTTCGCCCAGACCGCCCGCTTCGAGCTGACCGAGCTCTCCCGCTACGACGACCGGGGGCCGGCCTGGTACTGGAACGACATCCGCACCGGCGAGCACACCGGCACCCACCTCGACGCGCCGAACCACTGGGTCACCGGCCGGGACGGCGAGGACGTCGCCTCCATCGCCCCGGCCCGGCTGGTGGGGCCGGCCGCCGTCCTGGACCTCTCCGCCGAGGCCGCCGCCGACCCCGACTTCCTGCTCGAGGTCGACCACGTGCGCGCCTGGGAGGCCGAGCACGGCCCGCTGCCCGAGGGCGGCTGGCTGCTCTACCGCACCGGGTGGGACGCCCGCAGCGACTCCCAGGAGCGGTTCCTCAACGCCGACGAGAGCGGGCCGCACACCCCCGGGGTCTCGCCGGCGTGCGCCCGCTGGCTGGCCGAGGAGGCCCCGGTGATCGGCCTGGGCGTCGAGACCGTCGGCACCGATGCCGGCGCCGCGGGCGGCTTCGACCCGCCCTTCCCCTGCCACGCCGCGCTCATGGGCAGCGGCAAGTACGGGCTCACCCAGCTGCGCAACCTGGCCCTGCTCCCGCCGACCGGCGCGGTGCTGGTCGCCGCCCCGCTGCCGATCGTCGGCGGTTCCGGGTCGCCGGCGCGGGTGCTGGCGTTCGTCGAGCGGGGCTGAGCCGTGCCGACGGTCGCCGAGGCGGTCGGCGCGGCGCTGGTCCGCCACGGTGCGGACACCGTGTTCGGCGTCGTGGGCTCGGGCAACTTCGCCGTCACGAACGCCATGGTGGCCGCCGGGGCCCGGTTCGTCGCCGCGCGGCACGAGGGCGGCGCGGCCACCATGGCCGACGCCTACGCGCGGGCCAGCGGCACCCCGGGGGTGCTCAGCGTGCACCAGGGGTGCGGGCTGACCAACGCCCTCACCGGCATCACCGAGGCCGCCAAGAGCCGCACCCCGCTGGTCGTCCTGGCCGCCGAGGCGACCTCGCCGCTGTCCAACTTCGCCGTCGACCAGACCGGCCTGGCCGCGGCGGTCGGCGCGGTGCCCCGGCGGGTCTCCTCCGCGGCGACGGCGCTGGCCGACGTCGCCGCGGCGGTCGCGACCGCGGTGGGCGAGCGCCGCACCGTGCTGCTCAACCTGCCCCTCGACGTGCAGGTGGACGACGTCCCGCACGGCGCCACGGACCCGGTGGTGCCCGCGCCGGCCCTGCTCGCCCCGACCGCGGCGGACGTCGACCGGCTGGCCGCGGTGCTGCAGACGGCCGCCCGCCCGGTGTTCGTCGCCGGCCGCGGCGCCCGGCACGCCCGGGCGGCGCTGGAGGAGCTCGCCGACCGGTGCGGGGCCCTCCTGGCCACCTCGGCGGTCGCCCGCGGGCTCTTCGCCGGGAACCCGTGGTCGCTGGGCACCTCCGGCGGGTTCGCCTCCCCGCTGGCCGCCGAGCTGATCCGGGGCGCGGACCTGCTCGTGGCCTGGGGCTGCTCGCTGACCATGTGGACCACCCGGCACGGCCGGCTGGTCGGCCCGGGCACCCGGGTGGCCCAGGTCGACCTCGAGGCGGGGGCCCTCGGGCGGAACCAGCCGGCGGAGGCCGGCGTGGTGGGCGACGTCCGCAGGACGGCGGAGGCGGTGACCGCCGTCCTCGGGACGGCGCGCCCCGGCTACCGCTCCCCGGAGCTGGCCGACCGCCTCGCCGCGGGGGTGCGCTGGCGCGACGTCCCCTTCACCCCCGCGGCGCACGCCGACCGGATCGACCCCCGCACCCTCACCATCGCCCTCGACGACCTGCTGCCCGAGCAGCGCCTGGTGGCGGTGGACTCCGGCAACTTCATGGGCTACCCCAGCGCCTTCCTCGACGTCCCGGACGCCGACGGGTCGGTGTTCACCCAGGCCTTCCAGTCGGTCGGCCTCGGCCTGGCCACCGCCATCGGGGCCGCGCTGGCCCGGCCGGACCGGCTGACCGTGGCCGCCCTCGGCGACGGCGGTGCGCTCATGGGCGCCTCGGAGCTGGAGACCGTCGTGCGCCTCGGGCTGCCCCTGGTCGTGGTGGTCTACGACGACGCCGCCTACGGCGCCGAGGTGCACCACTTCGGGCCCGACGGGCACCCGCTGGACACCGTGCGCTTCCCGGACGCCGACCTCGCCGCCGTCGCCCGCGGCCACGGCTTCGAGGCCCACGTCGTGCGGGCCGAGCGCGACCTCGAGCCGGTGGCGCGCTGGCTGTCCGGCCCGCGGTCCCGGCCGCTGTTCCTCGACGCCAAGGTGGCCGCCGACGAGCCGTCCTGGTGGCTGGCCGAGGCCTTCGGGCACTGAGCGCCCGGTCGGTCAGTCGCCGAAGACAGCGGTGAGCGCGGTGGCCACGTCGCGGTGGCCGCGCACCAGCCGGCAGCGGCCGCGGCCGACCCGGGCCAGGTCGCGGCCGAGGTCGACGTCGTCCTCCCCGGAGGTGTCCAGCAGGACGTCGAGCCGCGGCAGCCGGGCGGCGACCAGCCGCGGGTCGGGCCCGGCGTTGTGCACGCAGTCCGACAGCAGCAGCACCCGGGCGTCGCGTGGGGGCACCCCGGACAGCTGGGCCGCGGCGGTCTCCAGCGCGAAGGACACGTTGGTCAGCCCCTGCGCCGGCACCCGCACCAGGAGGTCGAGGACCGCGAGCGGGTCGATGGTCTCCCCGAGCCGCACCAGGACCGCGGCGTCGGACCAGAACGCCACCACGGCCAGCCGGTCGCGGCCCAGCTCCCCGGCCAGCGCACCGACGGTGGCCGCGGCGGTGCGGACCCGCTCGCCGCGCATGGAGCCGGAGACGTCGACGACCAGCACCACCGAGCGCCGCCGGCGCACCCGCTCGCGGACGACGACGTCCTCGTCCTCGGGTACCGGCGTCCCGGCGACCGCCTCCAGGGTGCGCTCCAGGTCCAGCTCGTCGGACCCCCCGCTCCACCGCAGGCTGGTCAGCTCACCCAGGCCCCGGCGGGCCCGCCGGTCGCGCGGTGGGTGGGTGACGGCGAGCCGGCGGGCGATCTCCCGGGCGCGGCGGCGCACCTGGCCGTCGTCCGTGCCGGGCGCGGCCAGGTCGGCCAGCGGGACGAGCTCGGCCGGCTCGTCGGTCGTGCCGCGCGCGGTGCCCGCGGGCCGGTGCACGGCCGGTCCGCCGCGCCGGCGGTCGCCGGAGGAGAGCGCCAGCCCGCCGCCGCCGGCCGAGGGCCGGTAGAGCGAGGGCTCCGCGGTCAGCTGCTTGGGGCGCCGCCGCAGCGGGCGCATCCCCGAGGCCTGCCCGCCCGAGCCGCGGCGGGTCACCGGCGAGTCGGCCTCGACCGCCCTTCAACCGGGCTGGGCCGCCGCGGGGGAGAGCAGGAAGTGGTCCTCCCAGACCTGCCGCAGCACCGCCTCGGCGGTCGCCTCCAGCGCCTCGTCGAGGAAGATCCGGCCGGAGAGGGCCAGCAGCAGCGCGTCGAGGACGACGGCGGTGTACTCCTCGGGCAGGTCCCGCGGGGGCTGCACCGACGGGGCGTCCGGCAGCCGCACCCCGCGCATGGCGGCCAGCTGCGCGGCGACCAGCGCCAGGTCGATCGCCCCGCGCACGCTGCTGCCCTGGCGGACGTCGTCCCGCTCCCGGGTGGCCCGGGTGAGCGCCACCGCGTCGGCGACCAGCCGCGGCGACTCCAGGCCGGTGCGACGGCCCACGATGCCGCGCTCGGCCTCGGCGTCCTGGTAGCCGATGGACAGCCGGCACAGCCGGTCGTACACCGACGTCGACAGCCGGGTGGTGCCCACGTTGTCGTAGGGGTTCATCGAGGCGACCACCCGGAAGGTGGGCAGCGCGGTGACCGTGCCGACCCGGGGGACGGCGATCCGCCGCTCGGCCATCGCGGTGAGCAGCGTGTTGAGGGTGTCCTCGGGCGCCCGGTTGAACTCCTCCACGTAGAGGAACCCGCCCGAGCGCATCGCCTCGACCAGCGGGCCGGGCACGAAGTTGTCCTCGGTGTAGTCCTCGCGCAGCACGCGGGCCGGGTTGTGGTGCCCGACCAGCCGGGTCGGTGTGAGGTCGGCGTTGCCCTCGACGAACACCAGCGGGATGCCCCACTCCAGCGTGATCGAGCGCAGCAGCGTCGTCTTCGACGTCCCGGGCGGGCCCTCCAGCAGGACGTCGCGGCCCGCCGACACCGCGGCCAGCAGCAGGTCCAGCTCCCGCTCCCGGCCGACCAGGTGCCGGGCGACCCGGGCGCGGACCTCGCGGACCGAGGAGCCCTCGGCGCCGGTCACCCGGTTGCCGGTGACGGCGGTCTCCGGGGCCGTGCCCTCCACGGGCGCGTCGTCCGGGGCTCGGGTGCGGGCGTCGTCGTCCACGGGGCCTCCCACCGAGAAGGTGCTCAGGGTTTGACGTGCCCCGAGCCTAACCGCGGCCGCCGTGGCACCGGCCGCGGGTGGACGACACGGGGCTGCGCGGGGGTCGTGGTGGCCGCCGGTCCGCCCGCGCGATCCCGGGGGCGACGTGCCCGGGGTGCGACGTGCCCGGGGTGCGACGTGCCCGGGGTGTGACGTGCCCGGGGTGCGATGTGCCCGGGGTCTCGCGTACCCGGGATGCGGGGGTCCCGGGCTGCGCCGGACCCGGGCCGCGGGGCCCGGTGCGGCCGCGGCGTCGGGCGGTGCGGTCAGGCGACGCGGCGGGCGGAGTTGTAGCCGCCCATCGCGTCCACGGAGGCCACCTTCACCGGCCGGCCGTAGGTGGAGGCGTGCACCATCTGCCCGTTGCCGATGTAGATGCCGACGTGGCTCACCGGGCTGTAGAAGAAGACCAGGTCGCCGGGCTGCAGCGCCGAGCGGGCGACCGGCGTGCCCAGCTGCGACTGCATGCGGCTGGAGTGCGGCAGCGCGATGCCGGCCGCCGCGAACGCGTACTGCACCAGGCCCGAGCAGTCGAAGGCGTCCGGCCCCGCGGCGGCCCACACGTAGGGGTCGCCGATCTGGGCCATCGCGGTGTCCACGGCGACCTGCGCCGCCCTCCCGGGTGCCGGCGCCGCGGCGGGGGCCGGCGGCGCGGCCGCCCGCGCCGCCGGGGCGGGGGCGGCCGACCCGCCCCCACCCGAGGGAGCCGGCGCGGCTGCCTGCTGCTCGTCCGCCTGCTCGGCGGCCACGGCCTCGGCGGCGGCCTGCTCGGCGGCGTGCCGTTCGGCCGCGGCCTGCGCCGCGGCCTGCTCCTCGGCGGCCAGCCGGTCGTACTCGGCCCGGAACTCCGCGACCTGCCGGTCCAGGTCGGCCTGCTGCGCGCTCACCCGGTCCAGCAGCTGCTGCGCCTCGGTCCGGGTGCGCTCGGCCTCCGCGGCGGCGCGGTCGGCCTCGGCCGCGGCGCGGTCGGCGTCGCCGGCGGCGCGGTCGGCGTCCCGCCCGGCCCGCTCGGCACCGGCGAGCACGCCGTTGTTGTGGTCGGCGATGGTCTGCAGGGTGCCGACCCGGTCCAGCACCTCCTCCGGGGAGTCGCTGGTCAGCATGGCCGACAGCGGCACCAGCCGGTCGCCGGTCCAGGCGCCGCGGGCGACGGCCCGCACCCGCTCCTGCGCCTCGGCCAGCGCGGCCCGCGCCGCGTCCACGGCGGCCTGCGCGTCGGCGACCGCGGCCTCGGCGGCGACCACCTCCGCGGCGGCCTGCTCGGCGGCTCCCTGGGCGGCGCGGAGCCGCTCCCGGGCCTCGTTGAACTCCTCGGTGACCACCTCGAGCCGGTGGGCGCGGTCGGCGACCAGCGCGGCGGCCTCGGCGGAGGTGGCGGGGTCGTCGGGGGCGGCGAGCGCCGGCAGGGGGGTGAGGGCCAGCCCGCCGGCGGCGAGGAGGCCCACCAGGACCCGGGGGGCGGACGGACGGCGGGCAGGGGCGGGCACTCGCGCCATGGCCGGGGGAGCTGTCCTCTCTTCCGCGGCCGCCTACCGGGTTAGCTGACGGGTTCGGGCGGGAAGGCGCCCGGCCGCCGCGGCCGGTCAGGGCCGCGGCGAGCTTCACCCCAGGACTGCGGTGGGTCCCCGGTCCCCGGTTCCGGCGGCGTGGCCGGCGCCGGGGTTCGGCGGCGTCCGGCCGGTGCCACCAGTCGGTGACGGAACGACCCGTCCGGACGCCGACACGCTAGAGGCGTGACCGTTCCGGAACCAACCGCCGGCCGGACACCCCGGGCGGGTCTCACGCTGCGTGACGACGCCGCCCGGGGTGGGCGCTCAGAAGTTCCCGCGCCGCTCCTGCTCCCGCTCGATCGCCTCGAACAGCGCCTTGAAGTTGCCCTTCCCGAAGCCGAGCGAGCCGTGCCGCTCGATGAGCTCGAAGAACACGGTGGGCCGGTCGCCGGTCGGCTTGGTGAAGATCTGCAGCAGGTAGCCGTCCTCGTCGCGGTCGACCAGGATGCCGCGCCGCTGCAGCTCCTCGACGGGGACGCGCACGGTGCCGATGCGGGACCGCAGCTCCGGGTCCTCGTAGTAGGAGTCGGGGGTGGCGAGGAACTCCACGCCCTCGGCGGTCATCGCGTCGACGGTGGTCACGATGTCGTTGGTCGCCAGGGCGACGTGCTGGGCGCCCGGGCCGCCGTAGAACTCCAGGTACTCGTCGATCTGGGACTTCTTCTTGCCCATCGCCGGCTCGTTGAGCGGGAACTTGACCCGGTGGTTGCCGTTGGCGACGACCTTGCTCATCAGGGCGGAGTAGTCCGTGGCGATGTCCTCGCCGATGAACTCGGCCATGTTGGTGAAGCCCATGACGCGGTTGTAGAAGTCGACCCAGCGGTCCATCTCGCCGAGCTCCACGTTGCCGACCACGTGGTCGACGGCCTGGAACAGCCGCTTCGGGGCGCCCGCGCGCTTGACGAAGGACGACGACCGGGCGACGTAGCCGGGCAGGTAGGGGCCGGCGTAGCGGGAGCGGTCCACCAGCGTGTGCCGGGTCTCGCCGTAGGTGGCGATCGCGGCCAGCCGGACCGTGCCGTGCTCGTCGGAGACGTCGTGCGGCTCCTCGAGCACGGTGGCGCCCCGGGCGCGGGCGTGGGCGATGCACCGGTCGACGTCGGGCACCGACAGCGCGATGTCGACGATGCCGTCCCCGTGCCGCCGGTGGTGGTCGGCCAGCGGGCTGGCCGGGTCGTAGGCGCCCTGCACCACGAACCGCGCGGCGCCCGAGCGCAGCACGTAGGCGTGGTGGTCGCGGTTGCCGGTCTCCGGGCCCGAGTAGGCGACCAGCTCCATGCCGAAGGCCGACTGGAAGAAGTGCGCGGTCTGGACCGCGTTGCCGACCACCCACACCAGGGCGTCCCAGCCGCTCACCGGGAAGGGGTCGGTCGAGTCGTCGTGCTCGACGAGGCCGACGAGCTGGCGCAGCTGCTCCATGCTCAGCTCGGCCAGTCGCTCCTGGTCGTTGAGCGTGTCGTTCAGGGTGCCGTCGAGACTCATGGGGTCCTCCGTCCGGTGGGCGCGGTGCTCGATCCGCTACCCAGGACACCTCCCTGCCGCACAGGTGGGCAAGATGGATGGACCGAGCTGGCCATCCCGCCCAGTTCGGCGGACGTGGGGCGCACCGGGCTGTCCGGTCTGCACACGAGCCCGGGATCACGGAGGACCGCGGTGGCCGAACTCGACGCGCTCGACCTGGCGGTGCTCACCGCCCTCACCGAGCAGCCCCGAGCAGGGGTGCTGGAGCTGTCCCGCCGGCTGGGCGTGGCCCGCGCGACGGTGCAGGCCCGGCTGCGGCGGCTGGAGGAGTCCGGTGTGGTCGCCGGGTACGGCCCCGACATCGACCTGGCGGCGGCGGGCTACGCCGTCCAGGCCTTCGTGACCCTGGAGATCGCGCAGGGCGCGCTCGACGAGGTGGCCGCCGACCTGCGGGCGATCCCCGGGGTGCTCGAGGCGCACGCCACCACCGGCGCCGGCGACGTGCTGTGCCGGATCGCCGCCGCCTCCCACGCCGCCCTCCAGGAGACGCTGGTGCGCCTGGGCCGCTCGCCGTGCGTGGTCCGCTCCACCAGCGTCGTGGCGCTGTCGGAGCTGGTGCCCCGCCGGGCCCTGCCGCTGCTCACCGCGGGCGGCCCGCGCGGGGCGAGCCGGTCGCCGGCCTACCGGGACGGCGGGACGACGGCGTCCCGCGGCTGACGGGGCAGCGCCAGCGCCCCGGCCAGCCCCAGCGCCAGGACGGCGGTGCTCAGCGCGAACGCCGCCTGGAACGACACCGCGTCGGTGAGCCACCCGGCCGCCAGCGGCCCGATGATCGCGCCCAGGTCGGCCGACATCTGGAACACCGCGACCACCCGGCCGCCGCGGGCGGGGCTGACGTCGCCGACCAGCGCGGCCGGCACGCTGGCCAGCAGGGCCGCGGCCAGCCCGAAGACCGCCATCGAGGCGAGGAACGCCCACAGCGCCGGCGGGAGCACGAGCACGGCCATCGAGCCGGTCCCCAGCGCCGCGCCGAGCACCAGCGAGGGGCGCCGGCCCCAGGTGTCGGCCAGCCGGCCGGCCCGCAGGAGCGCCAGCGCCTGCGCCAGGGACCCGGCCAGCAGCCCGGCGCCGGCCCACGCCACGGTCCGGCCGAGCTCCTCGGTGACGTAGAGGGGCACCAGGGAGTTGCGCACCCCGAACAGCACCCAGCCGACCCCGAGGTTGGCCGCGAGCGCGGCCAGGTAGAGCCGCGAGCGCAGCGCCCGGGCCAGCGGCAGGGGCTCGGCCGTCGTCGCGGCGTCGGCCGGCCCGGTGCCCTCCGCGCCCGCGGTGGCGCGCAGGAACAGCGTGCTGACCGCACCGGCCACCAGGAGGAACCCGGCGTAGAGGAGGAAGGGCAGGCGCGGGGAGAGCTCGGCGAGCAGGCCGCCGGCGGCCGGCCCGGCGATCCCGCCGAGGATGAAGCCGCCCTGCCAGGTGGCCGCGGCCCGGCCGCGCTGGTCCGGCGGCGCGACCCGCAGCAGCAGTGACAGCGCCGAGACGGTGAACATCGCGCTGCCCACCCCGCCGGCCGCGCGCAGTGCCAGGAACAGGGGGAAGGAGCCGGCCAGCCCGGCCGCGCCGGTGGTGACCGCGACGGTGACCAGACCGGTGGCCAGCACGGTGCGCTCGCCGAAGCGCTCGACCAGGCTGCCGCCGCCGAAGGCGGAGACGAACCGGAAGAACGCGAAGGCGCTGACCGCCAGGCCGACCGCGGTCGTGCCCACCCCGAAGGAGCGGGCGAACAGCGGGATGGCCGGCGCGACGATGCCGAACCCGAGGGCGACCACGAAGGCCACCACCGCCAGGACGCCGACCTCGCGGGGCATGCCCCCGGGACCCCGCTGCCGCACGGGCAGGGATCGTCGCACGCGGTCCCGGCCGCCCGGCGGGGCGCCCGGCCGGGGTGGCTCAGCGCGGCGGGGCGACCTCCCGCACCGGCGCCTGCCAGGGCACGCCCAGCTCGTCCCGGTGGGCGTAGAGCGCCTCGCGGTCGGGCAGCGGGTGGCGCTCCGGGCACCGCAGCGTGCCCACCTCGCCGACGTAGACCGGGTGCGGGCGGGCCGGCACCTCGTAGCGGCCGGCCCGCTGCACCAGTCGCCGCCCGCACTCCGGGCAGTGGAGGTTGTGCACTGAATGGATCCACACGGCTACCACGCGTCGACCCTGACGGCCCCGGCCCGCCGGGATCCAGCCCCGGGGGCGGGTGCAACGGACCGTCACGCGATCGCAAAGGCGCCCGTCCCGGCCCCGGACGGGCGCCACCTAGGCTGCCCCGGTGCCGCTGTTCAGCTTCGAGGGCCGGTCCCCGCAGGTGCACCCGGAGGCGTGGGTCGCCCCCACCGCGACGCTCGTCGGCGACGTCGTCGTCGAGGCCGGCGCCTCCATCTGGTACGGCGCCGTGCTGCGCGCCGACTTCGGCCGGATCGTCGTCCGGGCCGGGGCGAACGTCCAGGACAACTCGGTGCTGCACGGCGGCGACGACCCGGTCACCGAGATCGGCCCGGGCGCCACCGTCGGGCACATGTGCGTCGTCCACGGCGCGGTGGTCGGCGCCGAGGCGCTGGTGGGCAACGGGGCGACCGTGCAGGACGGCGCCCGGATCGGCCGGCGGGCCCTCGTCGGCGCGCACAGCCTCGTCCCGCCCGGCGCGGAGGTCCCCGACGGGACGGTGGCGCTCGGCACGCCGGCCCGGGTGCGCGGCCCGCTCACCGAGGGGGCGGCCCGCTGGGTGGACGGCAACCCCGGCATCTACCGGGAGCTCGCCCGCCGGCACGCCGCCGGGGTCACCGAGGTGGGCTGACCGCCGCGGGGGTGCACCGGGTCCGGCTGCTGCCGGGGCGGCCGGGACCGGCGGGGCGGACGCGCCGTGAGATGGGCGACGAGAGGGACGACGCACCACCCCGACGGGCGCGTCGTCATGTCGTCATGACGTATGGTCGCGGGGACCCGGCCCACCACATCCCGAGGAGCAGCCGGTGCGCATCGGCATCCTGACCGGCGGCGGCGACTGCCCCGGCCTCAACGCCGTCATCCGATCCGTCGTCCGCAGCTCGACGGCGCACTACGGCAGCGAGGTCGTCGGCTTCCGCGACGGCTGGCGCGGCCTGCTGGAGAACCGGACGACCCCGCTGGACGTCGCCGCCGTGGACGGCCTGCTCACCCGCGGGGGGACGACGCTGGGCTCGGCGCGGGTCGCCCCGCAGCGGCTGCGCGACGAGCTGCCCGAGATGAAGGCCGTGCTCGCCCGGCACGGCGTCGACGTGCTCATCCCGATCGGGGGCGAGGGCACGCTCACCGCCGCCCACCTGCTCTCGGAGGCGGGGGTCCCGGTCGTCGGCATCCCGAAGACGATCGACAACGACATCGACTGCACCGACCTCACCTTCGGCTTCGACACCGCCGTGAGCATCGCCACGGACCTCATCGACCGGCTGCACACGACGGCGGAGTCCCACCAGCGGGTGCTGCTGGTCGAGGTGATGGGCCGGCACGCCGGCTGGATCGCCCTGCACGCCGGCCTGGCCTCCGGGGCGCACCTGACGCTGGTGCCCGAGGAACCCTTCGACGTCGCCGAGGTCGCCAAGGTGGTCGAGGAGCGCTTCGCCCGCGGGGACACCCACGTGATCGGCGTCGTCGCCGAGGGGGCGCACCCGCTGCCGGGCACGATGCTCGTGCGGGACGGCGGCGTGGACGAGTACGGCCACCGGCGGTTCACCGGCGTGGCCCAGCAGCTGGGGGAGGAGCTGGAGCGGCGCACCGGCAAGGAGGTGCGGACGACCGTCCTCGGCCACGTGCAGCGCGGCGGCACCCCGACGTCCTTCGACCGGGTGCTGGCCACCCGTTTCGGCCTGCACGCGACGATCGCCGCCCACGAGGGCCGGCACGGGCAGATGGTCGCCCTGCGCGGGACGGAGATCGAGCTGGTGCCGCTGGCCGACGCGGTCGCGCGGCTGAAGACCGTGACGCCGTCCCGGCTGGCCGAGACCGGCGCCTTCACCGGCTGACCCGCTGCGCCGGGCGACCCGGGGCGCCGGCGGGGGCGCCACCGGCCGCGCCGGGCTGCCGCCGGCCTCCCGCGGGGCTAGCGTCCGGGCGAGCGACCGGTGAGACGAGGAGGCCCGCGTGCCCGAGACGGCCATCCCGGGCGGGGCCAGCGCTCCGCAGCTGCGCGCCCACCTGGCGGTGCCGCCGGTCGGGGCGGGCCCGTGGCCCGGCGTCGTGGTCGTGCACGAGGTGTTCGGGCTGACCGACGACGTGCGGGAGCACGCCGACCGGCTGGCCGCGGCCGGCTACCTCGCCGTCGCCCCGGACCTGCTCTCCGCCGGCGGGTTCCGCTGCCTGCGGCGCGTGTTCGCCGACCTGTCCCGGCGTGAGGGCCCGGCGTTCGGTGACCTCGACGCGGCGCGGGCCTGGCTGGCCGGCCGGGAGGACTGCACCGGCCGGGTCGGCGTCCTCGGCTTCTGCCTCGGCGGCGGGTTCGCGCTCCTGGCCGCCACCCGCGGCTTCGACGTCGCCGCGCCGCACTACGGGCCGCTGCCCGACGACCCGGCCGCGGTGCTGGCCGGTGCCTGCCCGGTGGTGGCGAGCTACGGGCGGCGGGACCCGTCGCTGCGGGGGGCCGCCGCGCGGGTCGAGGCGGCGCTCACCGAGCACGGGGTGCCGCACGACGTCCGCGAGTACCCGGACGCCGGGCACTCGTTCATGAACCGGCACAACGCCGGCCCGCTGACCGTCCTGGCCCGCGTCGCCGGGGTGGGCTACCACCACCCGTCAGCCGAGGACGCCTGGGGGCGCGTGCTGCGGTTCCTGGACCAGCACCTGCGCTGATCCGCGGAGCGGCGGCACGGCCGGAGGTGTGGCCACGGCCGGTGCCGGGCAAGGTGGCAGGACGTCCAGCCCCGGGCGGCCGGCGCCGGCTCCGAGCCGGCCATCCCCGGGAGTCCGCCGTGTCCCCGCTCCGCACCCCCGCCGGCCCCGCCCCGCGGCACCTGTGCACCGACGTCCCCGCGGTCGGCCGGGTGCACGCCCGCACCTGGCCGGGGCACGCGAGGAGCCCCGAGCCGGTCGTGCTCGTCCACGGCCTCGGGCTGTCCAGCCGCCACCTCGTCCCGCTCGGGCGCCGTCTGGCCGCTCTCGGGCACCGGGTCCTCGCCCCGGACCTGCCGGGCTTCGGCCGCTCCCCGAGGGCGGCCGGGACGCCGTGGCCCGGGGGTCCCGACGTCGCCGAGCAGACCGGCCACCTCACCGCCTGGCTCGACGCGGTCGGCGTGGACCGGGCGTCCTTCTACGGCAACTCCGTCGGGGTCCAGGTCGCCGTCGAGCTCGCCGCCCGGGCACCGGAGCGGGTCGGCCGGCTGGTGCTCGGCGGCCCGACACCGGACCCCGCCTACCGCTCGCCGTTGCGCCAGTACCCGCGGGTGCTGCGCAACCAGGCCTTCGAGGCGCCCTCGCTGCAGCCGGTCGTCCAGCTGGAGTACCTCTCGGCGGGGTTCCTGCGGGTGCTGCAGCAACTGGTCCGGACCGTGGACGACCCGATCGAGCAGCGGCTGCCACGGGTGCAGGCGCCGACCCTCGTCGTCCGCGGGCAGTACGACCAGACGCTGTCGCAGGCCTGGGCCGAGCGGTTCACCGCCCTCCTGCCCGACGGGCGGCTGGTCGTGGTGGAGGGGGCGGCGCACAACGTGCACTGGACGGCGCCGGCCGTCACCGCCCGCCTGGTCCACGGCTTCCTGACCGGCGACCTCGTCCCCGGTGCCGACGGTGTGGTGGTCCCCCGGCCCGGCGCCGACGACCCGCTGACCCCGGGCGGGCGGCTGCCGGCCGGGCTGCACGCCGTCCTGGACCACCTGACCGCCCCGGCGCTGCTCACCGTCCCGTGGCTGCTGGGATGGTCGCCCCGGACCCGCCGGCTCCTGGGCGCGTTCGGGGCCCTGGGGCTGGCCGACGCGCTGCTCACCCGCTACCCCGGCGGCCTCCTGCGGCGGATCCCGCTGCCGGTGCACCTGAACCTGGAGGCCTCGGCCGGCCTGCAGCTGCTGCTCGCCGCGGCGACCCTCCTGCGGGGCGAGCCGGCCGGCCAGCGCGCAGCCGTGGCCGCGCAGGGGCTGGGGGAGCTGCTCCGGGCCACCGCGACCCGGCCGCCCACCGGACCGTGCCGGCTGGTCCCGGTCCCGGCCGGTGCCGGCCGGCTGGAGGGCTCCGACGGGTCACCCGGCTCCCGGTGACCGCTCCCGCGGGACGCCGTCCCCCCGTCGGGCCCCGGCCACCAGCAGGGGGACGCCCAGGACGAGCACGGCCAGGAGCGCGACCACCCGGGGCCCCAGCGCGAAGGCGAGGACCACGGCCGCGATCCACCCGCCGACCACCGTGGCCAGCATCCGGCGGCAGCGGTCGCGGACCAGCCGCTGGCCCGCGTGCCGGAAGGACGGGTCCTCGCGCTCGAGGTCGTCCCGCAGCGCGGCGAGCACCTCCTCGTCGGTCCCCCGGGGGACCCGGGCACGCCGGTCCCGGGCGCCGTCCGCCGGTCGCCGCGCCGGCCGGGCGGCGCCGGCCGCGCGCACCCGTCGGCCGGTGCTCATGTCGGGTCCGGGTCCTCGGACCCGCTGCGCCGGCCGGAGGTCAGCCCCATCTCGCTGACCCCGCCGAAGGGATCGTGCCGCTTGCCCACGTGCTTCTCGGCCTCCAGCCGGTCGAGCATGTGCGGGTAGTGGGCCTCGAACGCCGGGCGCTCGGAGCGGATCCGCGGGATCTCGGTGAAGTTGTGCCGCGGCGGCGGCGACGAGGTCGCCCACTCCAGCGAGTTGCCGTGGCCCCAGGGGTCGTCCCGCAGCGCCAGCGGACCGTTGCGCCAGGACTTCCAGACGTTGTAGAGGAACGGGATGATCGAGGCCCCGAGCACGAAGCTGAAGATCGTGGAGATCGTGTTCAGCGTCGTGAAGCCGTCGGTGGGCAGGTAGTTGACGTACCGGCGCGGGTAGCCCTCGTTGCCCAGCCAGTGCTGCACCAGGAACGTGCCGTGGAACCCGACGAACACCATCCAGAACTGCAGCTTGCCGAGCCGCTCGTCCATCATCCGGCCGCACATCTTCGGGAACCAGAAGTAGACCCCCGCGTAGGCGGCGAAGACCACGGTCCCGAAGACGACGTAGTGGAAGTGCGCGACGACGAAGTACGTGTCGTTGAGGTGCCAGTCCAGCGGCGGGGAGGCCAGCAGGACGCCGGTCAGGCCGCCCAGCAGGAAGGTGATCAGGAACCCGATCGAGAACAGCATGGGCGTCTCGAAGCTCAGCTGCCCCCGCCACATGGTGCCGATCCAGTTGAAGAACTTGATCCCGGTCGGCACGGCGATCAGGTAGGTGAGGAACGCGAAGAACGGCAGCAGCACCGCGCCGGTGGCGTACATGTGGTGCGCCCAGACCGCCAGGGAGAGGCCACCGATCAGCAGCGTCGCCCCGACCATGCCCTTGTAGCCGAACAGCGGCTTGCGGCTGAACACCGGGATGATCTCGGTGACGATGCCGAAGAACGGCAGCGCGATGATGTAGACCTCGGGGTGGCCGAAGAACCAGAACAGGTGCTGCCAGAGGATCGGCCCGGCCATCTCGTCCGAGTACACCATCGCGCCCAGCTGCCGCTCGGCCAGCAGGGCGAAGAGAGCGGCGGTGAGGATCGGGAAGGCGAAGAGCACCAGCAGGCTGGTGACCAGGGTGTTCCAGCAGAAGATCGGCATCCGGAACATCGTCATCCCCGGCGCCCGCAGGCAGACGATGGTGGTGATGAAGTTGACCGCCCCCAGGATGGTGCCCAGGCCGGAGACGGCCAGGCCGGCGATCCACAGGTCCCCGCCCGGGCCGGGGCTGTGCACGACGGTGGACAGCGGGGTGTAGGCGTACCAGCCGAAGTCGGCGGCGCCGCCGGGGGTGAAGAACCCGGAGACGGCGATCGTGCTGCCGAAGAGGAACAGCCAGTAGGAGAAGCTGTTCAGCCGGGGGAACGCCACGTCCGGCGCGCCGATCTGCAGCGGCATGATCAGGTTGCCGAAGGCGAAGAACAGCGGCGTGGCGAAGAACAGCAGCATCACCGTGCCGTGCATGGTGAACAGCTGGTTGTACTGCTCGGGCGAGAGGAACTGCAGCCCCGGCTGGGCGATCTCCCCGCGGATCAGCATGGCCATGAGGCCGCCGATCACGAACCAGAAGAACGACGTGGCCAGGTACATCAGGCCGATGGTCTTGTGGTCGGTGGTCCGCAGCAGGTTCGACAGCCGACCGCCCTTGCCGGCCGGCTCGGCGCCGGCCGGGCGGCTGACGATCGGCCGGGGCGCGATGGCGGTCACGCGGGACGCTCCCCGGTGCGGGCCGGGCGGGGACGGGCCATGGCTCCCCCAGGTGCTCGGCCGCCCGGCGGACGGCCGTGGCGCGCCGGCCCACCGGTTCGGCGGTGCTCCCGCCCGGGGGTCCGGACGGTACCCCCATCATGGTCGTGACCCCGGGAGAGGCAAGCGGAGCGCGCGCGGCAGTTCACGGCGGGCGGGGGTCTCGGTGCAGGCGGTCTCGGTGCAGGCGGTCTCAGTGCAGGCGGGAGCGCCAGTCGGCGGGGACCCGCCCGGCCGGACCCGGCGCGGGCTGCTCGACCGGCCGGGACAGCGGCGGGGCCAGGTCCGGGCCGCGGACCGCCCGCTCGGCGGAGAAGTCCCAGAACCAGGCCTCGCCGGGCTCGAAGCTGCGGACGACCGGGTGCCCGGCCTCGGCCGCGTGCGCCCGGGCGTGCCGGGACGGCGAGGAGTCGCAGCAGCCGACGTGCCCGCAGGCCGCGCACCGGCGCAGGTGGAACCACCACCCGCCGAGCTCCTCGCACTCCACGCACCCGGTGCCGCTCGGCGGCACGGAAGGGTCGATCGCTGCGGTCATCGCCGGCCTCCGTCGTGGGTCCGCCGCCCACCGTAGGGACGGCGGGGCGCGACGGGAAGGTGCCCGCGCATCCGCCCCGGGTCGACGCGGGGGCCGCGGGGGCGTTCCATGGAGGCCGGTCACCAGGAGGGGAGCCGTGGGGGTCGGTCACCGGGAGGGGCGCATGGGCACCGTCGCGCTGGGCGCGCAGGACTTCACCTCGACCGTCGACGGGCCGGGCATCGTGCTGGTCGACTTCCGCACCGAGCTGTCCGGCTCCAGCCGGGCCTTCGCGACCGTCTTCGACGCCGCCGCACGGCGGCACCCCGACCTGCTGTTCGCCACGGTCGACACCGAGGCGGAGGCCGACCTCACCGCGCGGGTCGGGGTCCGGGCCGCCCCGACGCTCATGGTCTTCCGCGACGGCGTGACGGTCTTCGCCGAGCCGGGGTGGCTGCCCGGGGACTCGGTGGACCTGCTCATCGCCACCGTCCGCAGCCTGGACATGGACGCGGTGCGGGCCCAGTTCCCGGAGCCGGTCACCGGCCCCTGACCGCGGGCGGGTCCGCGGGGCTGTCGGTGGGCCGTGGCCGGGTCTAGCGTGGCCGTCGCCGCGGCCGACGCCGTCCGCGGGCCGTCACCCCCCGGGCCGCCCGCGCGGCCCGGCCTGCCGCCGGCGCGGCCGGCGGTGCGACAGGAGGACCCATGCCCAAGCCGGTGCTGCTCAGCGTGGACGACGACCCCGGCGTCTCCCGCTCGGTCGCCCGTGACCTGCGCCGCCGGTACGGCGAGGAGTTCCGCGTGCTGCGCGCCTCCTCCGGCGCCGAGGCGCTGGACGCGCTGCGCGAGCTGACCCTGCGCGGCGACCCGGTGGCGGCGCTGCTGGCCGACTACCGCATGCCCGGGATGGACGGCATCGAGTTCCTCGAGCAGGCGATGGACCTGGTGCCGCGCGCCCGCCGGGCGCTGCTCACCGCCTACGCCGACACCGACGCGGCCATCGCCGCGATCAACGTGGTCGACGTCGACCACTACCTGCTCAAGCCGTGGGACCCGCCCGAGGAGAAGCTGTACCCGGTCGTCGACGCCATGATCGAGACCTGGCGGTCCACCCCGGACCCCGCGGCGGACGGCGTGAAGCTGGTCGGGCACCGCTGGTCGGCGCCCTCGGCCCGCGCCCGCGACCTGCTGGCCCGCAACGCCGTCCCGTACCGCTGGTACAGCGTGGAGGAACCCGAGGGCCGGCGGCTGCTCGAGGCGGCCGGCGCCGGCCCGGAGCAGCTCCCGGTGGTGGTGACCCCCGACGCCCGCGTGCTGGTCGCGCCCAGCGAGGCCGAGCTCGCCGCGGTGGCCGGGCTGGCGGTCGACCCCCGTGAGCAGTTCTACGACCTGGTGGTCGTCGGGGGCGGCCCGGCGGGGCTCGGGGCGGCGGTGTACGGGGCCTCGGAGGGGCTGCGCACCGTGCTCGTCGAGCGGGAGGCGACCGGTGGCCAGGCCGGGCAGAGCAGCCGGATCGAGAACTACCTGGGCTTCCCCGACGGCGTCTCCGGCGGGCAGCTCGCCGACCGCGCCCGCCGGCAGGCGGTCAAGTTCGGCGCCGAGCTGCTGCTGGCCCGCGACGTGGTGTCGCTGGAGGCGCACGGGCCCAAGCGGGTGCTCCGGCTCGACGACGGCCGGCGGATCGGCGCGCACGCCGTCGTCCTCGCCACCGGTGTCTCCTACCGCAGCCTGGGCGTCCCCGGTGCCGACGACCTCACCGGCCGGGGGGTCTTCTACGGCTCGGCGATGACCGAGGCCGCCGAGTGCGCCGACCGCGACGTCTACATCGTCGGCGGGGCCAACTCGGCCGGCCAGGCGGCGGTCTTCTTCTCCCGGTACGCCCGGTCGGTGTGCCTGCTCGTGCGCGGCCCGTCGCTGGAGGCGTCCATGTCGGCGTACCTGGTCGACCAGCTCGCCGCGCTGCCCAACGTGTCGGTGCGGACCTGCACCACGGTGGCCGCCGCGCACGGCGACGGGCACCTGGAGGCGGTCACCCTCGCCGACGCCGCCACCGGCGAGCGCGAGACCGTCCGGGCCGGCCACCTGTTCGTCTTCATCGGCGGGGCGCCGCGCACGGGGTGGCTCGACGGCACCGTCGTCCGCGACGAGCGCGGCTTCGTGCCCACCGGCCCCGCGCTGGTGGTCGGCGGCCGGCGCCCGCCGGGCTGGGCACCCGACCGGGACCCGTACCTGCTGGAGTCCAGCCTCCCCGGGGTGTTCGTCGCCGGGGACGTGCGGGCCGAGTCGGTCAAGCGGGTCGCCTCGGCGGTCGGCGAGGGCGCGATGGCCGTTACCCTCGTGCACCGGTACCTGGGGGAGCGGTGACGGCGGCGGAGGCCCGGCTCGCCCCGGCCGCGCTGCGGGAGCTGTTCCTCTTCGCCGACCTCGACGACGAGCAGCTGGACTGGGTCGCCTCGCACGCCGACGTCGTGGACTACGCCGAGGGGGCGGAGATCTCGACCGAGGGCGCCCCGGCCGAGTGCTTCCACGTGCTCCTCGACGGGACCATCAGCATGGTCCGCACCGTCGGCGGCACCGAGGTCGAGACGGTGCGCTCCTCCCAGCGCGGCGTCTACTCCGGCGCGGTGCAGTTCTACGTCGGCGACCGCATCGAGCAGGTGTACCCGGCGACGGTCCGCGCCGTCACCGACGTCCGGGTGCTGGCGCTGCCGGCGGCCGGCTTCGCCGAGGTGTTCCGGCGGTGGTACCCGATGGCGGTGCACCTCCTGGAGGGGTTGTTCTTCGGGCAGCGCAACCTCTCCGAGCTGGTGACCCAGCGAGAACGGCTGCTGGCCCTGGGCAAGCTGTCGGCGGGGCTGACCCACGAGCTGAACAACCCCGCCGCCGCCGCGTCGCGGGCGGCGGCGGCCCTGCGCGAGCGGGTGGCGGGCATGCGGCACAAGCTCGCGCTGCTGTCGGCGGGCAAGCTGGACGGCGGGGTGATGCGCGCGCTCACCGGGCTGCAGGAGGAGCTCGTCGCCCGCGTGGCCGGGGCCCCCGAGCTCACCGCGCTGGAGCGCTCGGACCGGGAGGACGAGCTCGCCGACTGGATCACCGACCACGGCGTGGGCGGGGCCTGGGAGCTCGCCGCCGTCTTCGTGCCCGCCGGCCTCGGCCCCGACGACCTCGACCGGGTGGCCGGCGCGGTCGACGAGGGCTCCCTGGAGCCGGCGCTGCGCTGGCTGTCCTACACCGTGGAGACCGAGTCGCTCCTGGTGGAGATCATCGAGAGCACGGCGCGGATCTCGAACCTGGTGGACGCCGCCAAGCAGTACTCGCAGGTGGACCGGGCGCCGCACCAGCCCACCGACCTGCACGCGGGGCTGGACGCCACCCTCCTCGTCCTCGGCTCGAAGATCCCGCCCGGCGTCACCGTGGTGAAGGAGTACGACCGCTCGCTGCCGGCCGTGCCCGCGTTCGCCGCCGAGCTCAACCAGGTGTGGACCAACCTGGTGGTCAACGCCCTCGACGCCATGGCGGGGGACGACGGGGACGGCACCGGCACGCTGACCCTGCGCACCGGCCGGGACGGCGACTGCGCGCTGGTCGAGGTGGTCGACACCGGGCCCGGCGTGCCCGAGGAGCTGCGCCGGCGGGTGTTCGAGCCGTTCTTCACCACCAAGCCCTTCGGCAAGGGCACCGGGCTGGGGCTGGACTACGCCTACCGGATCGTGGTCAGCCGGCACGGGGGCGACCTCCGGCTGCGCTCGCGGCCGGGGGAGACCCGCTTCCAGGTGCTGCTGCCGCTGGCCGAGCGGCCCGGCACGAGGGGCTGACCGCCGGGCGGTCAGTCGGCCGTCAGGGCCAGCAGGGTGCCGATCGTCAGCCCGACGGTCGTGTGCCCGACCACCCCGCGGGCGTGGCTGACCAGGGGGTAGTCGGTCATCGTCGGCAGCGCCGTCCCCTCGTCGACGACCACCCAGGCGGCCGCGCCGACGGCGAGCCCGGCGGCGACCGGGTGCAGCCCGCGCCGGGCGAGCAGGGCGGCCAGCACCCCGTAGGTCGTGCCGAACGTCCGGTGGACGGCCAGGCCCACGCGGCCCGCGGCCGCGTCGTCGAGGTCCCGCCCGGTGGCCGCGCCGAGCTGCCGGCCCAGCTGGACGAGGGTGCCGCCGGGGGCGATCTCCTCCTCCCGCTTGCGGGAGGCCTCGCTCTGGCGGGCGTGGAAGACGCCGGTGACGGCGTCCATGGTGCGGCTGGCGACGTAACCGGCCAGCGCGCCGGTGACCAGGGTGCGGCGCAGCGAGCTCATGGGTCCTCCCGGGGACGGCCGAGAGCGGGCGGGTGCCGCCGAGCGTCCCGCCGCCCGGCCCCGGCCCGGTAGTGCCGGAGGTCATCTGCCCCGCGGTGCAGGACCGGGCCGGGCGGGTAGCCACCGGGAGTTCACCACCCCTGCACGTCTGGAGACGCCCGTGACGGCTCGGCCGCCCACCCGCGACGCACCCGCCGAGGCCGATCCGGACACCTACCGGCCCGACCCCCGCCGCTGGCGGGCGCTGTCGGTCACCCTCGTCGCCGGGTTCATGAGCCTGCTCGACGTCAGCATCGTGTCGGTGGCGCTGCCCTCCCTGCAGCAGGACCTCGCGGCCTCGCCGGCCACCGTGCAGTGGGTGGTCTCCGGGTACGCGCTGACCTTCGCGCTGGTGCTGGTGACGGCCGGCCGGCTCGGGGACGCCTTCGGCCGTCGGCGGATGTTCCTCGTCGGGCTGGCGCTGTTCGTGCTCTGCAGCGCGGCGGCGGGCGCCGCGCCCACCGTGGGGCTGCTCGTCGCCGCGCGCCTGGCGCAGGGGGTGGCGGCCGGGTGCCTCGCGCCGCAGAACTCCGGCCTGATCCAGCAGCTGTTCCGCGGCGGCGAGCGGGGCAAGGCGTTCGGCCTCTTCGGGGCCACCGTGGGCCTGTCGACGGCGATCGGGCCGGTGCTCGGCGGGCTGATCCTCCGGCTGGCCGACGGCCCGGGGGGCTGGCGGTGGATCTTCTACGTGAACGTGCCCATCGGCGTGGTGGCCCTCGTGCTGGCGTGGCGGCTGCTGCCCCGCGGCGGCACCGGCCGGCCGGGCCGGGTGGACGCCGGCGGGGTGCTGCTGCTCGGGGCCGGCGCCCTGGCCCTGCTGCTGCCGCTGGTCCGCGCGGAGGCCGGGGGGCTGGCCGCGCTGTGGTGGCTGTTCCCGGTCGGCGTCGCCGTGCTGGCCGGGTTCGCCACGTGGGAGCGCCGGGTGGTGGCCCGCGGCGGCGAGCCGGTGTTCGACCCGCGGCTGGTGACCCGCACCCGCGGCTACGGCATCGGCGCGGCGCTGGCCACCGCCTACTTCGTCGGCTTCAGCGGCATCTGGCTGGTCTTCGCGCTGTTCTTCCAGACCGGCCTGGGGTTCACCCCGCTGCAGTCCGGCCTGGCCGTCACCCCGTTCGCGCTGGGCTCGGCGGTCTCGGCGGTGGTGGCCGGCCGGCTGGTCGAGCGGTTCGGGCGGTGGCTGACCGTGGTGGGGCTCACCGGCGTCCTGGTCGGGCTCGGCGCGGTCGTGACGGTCCTGGTCGCCGTGCCCGAGGGGGCGCTGGGGTGGGCGGTGGCCCCGGCCCTGCTCCTCGCGGGCCTGGGCGGCGGGATGGTCATCTCGCCGAACATCACCATGACGCTGCGCGAGGTGCCGGTGCGGCTGGCCGGCTCGGCCGGGGGCGGTCTGCAGACCGCGCAGCGCTTCGGCGGCGCCATCGGGACGGCGGCCCTGCCGGGGCTCTACTACGTGGTGCTCGGCGCCACCGGGGAGGACTACCCGACCGCGGCCGCCGCCGGGCTGGCCGCGGCGCTCGCCGGCGTCGCCGTGGCGCTCGCGCTCGGCGTGGCCGACCTGCGGCGCGGGGCGGGGGACGGCGGCGACCACGAGCCCGACGGCGACCAGGAGCCCGCCGACGAGCCCGCCGACGAGCACGGCGACGCGGGTGACGACGCAGGTGACGAGGCGGGCGACCGGGAGGACGGCGACCGGCGTCGCTCCCGGGCGCCCGGTCACGACCACCTGCACGCCCACGGCCACGCGGCCCACGGCTGACCGGCGTCCCGACCGGCGCCCCGGCGGGGGGAGGACCGGGCGGGGAGGTCCCCACCCGGCCGTCACCGCTGCTCAGGCCTGGCCCGACTTCTCCTTCTCGTAGCGCTCGGTCATCGTCGCCACGGCCTGCATCTGCGCGGCGGCGTAGTCCTCCCGCTTGCCCATCGCCCACTCCTTGGCGGCGAGGGTCTGCTGCGCGTGGGACACGGCCCCGCCCTGGAAGTGCGGCATGACGTGCTGGGCGATGAGCTCCCACGAGCGCCTCGTGGCCTGCGGGTCGGCCCACTCGTGGCCGAGCAGGAGCATGGCCCCGAAGCCGCCGGACTGGTCCCACAGCCGCTGGACCTGCGCGCGGGCGTCCTCGACGGTGCCGATCGCGCCGATGCCGGCCTCGTTGATGAAGTCGATCATCTCCTTGGCGTCGCCGCCCTCGACGGCCATCTGGGGGAAGGCCGCGGTCTTCTGGAAGTAGCGGAACCAGGTCTCGATGCCGTACTGGACGTCGTCGTAGGCCTGCTCGCGGGTCTCGGCCACGTGCATGAGCCCGACCAGCCGCCAGTCGCGCCGGGAGACGCTCTGCCCGAAGTGGGCGGCCCGCTCCTCGACGACGTTCCAGTGGTGGGCGAGGGCGTCGAAGCCGTCCTTGGTCAGGGTCGCCCCGATCGAGAGCAGCCCGATGCCGTGCCGGCCGGCCATCCGGGGCCCGGTCGGGGAGGCGACCGCGGCGACGGCGATGTCGAAGCACGGCTCCGAGTAGGGCCGCAGGTGCAGCCGCGCGTCGATCAGCTCGTGCGTGCGGGTCTTCTCGGTCACCGTCTCGCCGCGCAGCAGCCGCATGATGATGTCGAGGTCGGCCTCGAGCAGCTCGCGGGTGTCGGTCGGGGTGAGGCCCAGCATCATCGAATCCGTGGGCAGCGAGCCCGGCCCGCAGCCGAGCATGGTGCGGCCTCGGGTGAGGTGGTCGAGGAGGACCATGCGCTCGGCCACCCACAGCGGGTTGTGGTAGGCGATCGAGGTGACGCCCGTGCCGAGCTTGATGTGCCGGGTCCGCTCGGCGGCCGCGGCGATGAAGATCTCCGGGGAGGCGATGATCTCCGTCCCCGCCGAGTGGTGCTCGCCGATCCAGGCCTCGTCGTAGCCCAGCCGGTCGAGGTGCTCGACCAGCTCCAGGTCCCGCTGCAGGGCCAGCGTGGGGTTCTCGCCGGCGGGGTGGAACGGGGCGAGGAACGTGCCGAAGCGCAGCCTGTCCATGTGCTCTCCTCGGTTCAGGGACTAAAGGCCCTGAACGTAACCGAGGTCACACCCCGAGCGGGAGGGTCACGGTCCGGCGGTGGGCGGGTGCAGGCGGGCGAACAGGTCGAGCAGCCGGTCGCGCACCGGCTCCGGCAGCGTCGGCGGCGGCAGCTGCGCCAGCGCGGCCGTGGTGGCGCGCACCTGCGCCAGGTACTGCACGCACGGGTCGCACAGCGCCAGGTGCTCGACGACCGCCCGCTCCACCGCCGGGGGCAGCGCGCCCTCGAGGTGCTCGGTGACCAGCTCGACGAACTCCTGGCAGGCCACCTCGAGGACGGCCCCGTCCCCGGACCCGCCCGGGCGCTGCGGCTCACCCACCGCCGTCTCCCTCCGTGGTGCCCCGGTACAGCCGCTCGAGGCGGGCCCGCAGCCGGGCCCGCCCCCGGTGCAGCAGGATGCGCTGGTTGCCCGGGGTCAGGGCGAGCCGGGCGCACACCTCGTCCGAGGAGAGCCCGAGGACGTCCCGCAGCTCGACCACCGCGCGCTGCCGCGGGGGCAGCTCGTCGAGGGCGGCGCGCAGCTCGCGGCGCACCTCGGCGGCCACAGCGGCGTCCTCGGGCGGGGGCTCCCAGGCGACCGGTGCGCCGGCGTCGGTCCAGTGCCGCGGCCAGCGGTCACCGGGGCCGCGGAAGCGGGCCGGGTCGACCGTCGGCCCGCCGCGGTCGCCCTCGCCGTCCCCCGGGAAGGCCGCCGACCAGGGCAGCGTGCGGGCCTCCCGGCGGCCTCGGGTGCGCGCCAGGTTCTCCAGGATGCGGAAGGCCCAGGTCCGCAGCGAGGAGCGCCCCTCGAACCGGTCGAGCTGGCGGACCACCGCCAGCCAGGTCTCCTGCACGACCTCCTCGGCCGACGCCCGGGAGGAGACGTGCAGCATCGCCACCCGCAGCATGACGGGGGACCACGTGTCGACGAGCTCGGCGAAGGCCCGCTGGTCGCCCGCGCGGAGCCGGGCCAGCAGCCCGGCCTGGTCGTCGCTGCCACCGGGACGGGTGGCGGCGACCGCCACGCCGACGGGCGGGGCGCCGGACCGCTCGGTCCCCGGGCCCGCGGAGGCGGGGCCGGGCGGCGCCGGGCGCGGGCGGGGCGGCTCGGTCATGCGCGGCCTCCACGCGATCGGCCGGGAGGACCGTCCCAGGATGCCGGCCGCGCCGCCGGGTGTCACCGGACCTTCGTCCCGTGCAGCGCCCGCTCGGCCTGGTCGATCGCCCAGGCGGCGTTGACCAGGCCGATGTGGCTGAACGCCTGCGGGAAGTTGCCGAGGAGTTCACCGGTGCCGGCGTCGACCTCCTCCGCGAGCAGGCCGAGGTCGCTGACGTAGCCGGCCGCCCGGGCGAAGACCTCCCGTGCCCGCTCGACCTGGCCGGACATCGCCAGCGCCTGCGCCAGCCAGAAGGTGCACAGCAGGAAGGTGCCCTCCTCACCGGCCAGCCCGTCGACGCCGTCGTCGGTGCGGTAGCGGTAGACCAGCCCCCGCTCGTCGGTCAGCCGGTCGGCGATGGCGTCGATCGTGGCCAGGACCCGCGGGTCGTCGGCGGGCAGGAAACCGACGATGGGCATCATCAGGTTCGAGGCGTCCAGCGCGGTGGTGCCCGGGTACTGGGTGAAGGCCTGCGCCTCCTCCGACCAGCCCTGCTCGAGCACCGTCGCGGCGATCTCGTCCCGGGTCCGCTTCCAGCGGTCCACCCGGTCCTCGGCGCCCAGCACCGCGGCAAGGGTGACGGCCCGGTCGAGGGCGACCCAGCACATCACCTTGGAGTAGAGGAAGTGCTGCGGCTCGCCGCGCACCTCCCAGATGCCCTGGTCGCGGTCGCGCCAGCGCACGGCGGCGGCGTCGGCGCAGGCCACCAGGAAGCGCCGGGTGTCCTCGTCGAGGGACGCGAGCTGCTCGGCCAGCCGGGCGGCCGCGCCCAGCAGCTCGCCGTACACGTCGACCTGCCGTTGGTCCCAGGCGCCGTTGCCCACGCGCACCGGCCGGCTGCCCCGCCAGCCGCGGAGGTGGCCCAGGGTCCGCTCGGTCAGGTCGTGCTCCCCGGCGACGCCGAACATGATCTGCAGCGACTGCTCGGGCCCCACCCCACCGGCGCCGGCGGTGGTCACGAAGGCGAAGAAGTCCTCGGCCTCGTCCGGGCAGGCGGCCACCCACAGCGCTTCCATGGTGAAGCTGGCGTCGCGCACCCAGGCGTAGCGGTAGTCCCAGTTCCGCTCGCCGCCCACCCCCTCCGGGAGCGAGGTCGTGGCCGCGGCGACGACCGCGCCGCTCGGCTGGTACGACAGCCCCTGCAGCACCCGGCCGCTCGCGTGCACCAGGTCGGCCCACGGCCCGTCGTAGGCCTGGTGCAGGTCGCACCAGGACTCCCAGTCGGCGAGGGTGCGGTCGAGCAGGGCCGCGAGGTCCTCCTGCGCCCAGACGTGCGCGGAGACGGCGTCGCCCAGGGTGCTGCGCTGCAGCGCCAGGTGGACGACCTCGCCGGCCCGAAGCCGCAGCCGGGCGCGGGCCCGGCCGGCGGCGATGAGCACCCGGCCGGGGAGCGTGAGCACCAGCCAGTCGGCGCCGCCCCGGGCGGTCACCCCGCCGTCGACGGAGGACAGCAGCGGGACGACGAGGCCGTACTCGGGCCGCGGCCGGTAGTCGACGTCCACCTCGACCTCGCCGTCCGTGCACGCCAGCCGGCGGACCAGCACGTGCGGCACGTCCCGGCCGAGCCGGTGCCCGCCGTTGTCGGGGCCGAGGCCGAGGGCGTCGGTGAGCACCAGGGTGCCCCCGGTGGTGGTGAAGGTCGTCTCCAGGGCCAGCGAGCGCCCGGCGTACCGGCGGCTCGAGCGCCACTCGCCCGCCGGGTGCACCGACCAGTGGCCGGCGTCGTCGTCGAGCAGCCGGCCGAACACCGACGCGCTGTCGAAGCGCGGGAAGCAGAGCCACTCGACCGATCCCGCGCGGTCGACGAGGGCGCTGGAGTGCCGGTCGGAGAGGAAGGCGTGGTCGGCGACGGGCGTGGAGCTCATGGGGTCTCCCGGGCGGACGGCGGTGGTGTGCGCCCTGTCGTGCGGGGACCGGCCGCCGTTACGCGTAACGCCCTCGCCCGCTGACGCGACCAGGGGTCACCGAACCCGAGGAGGTCCCCGTGTCCGCTGCGGTGCAGGAGGTCGACGTCGTCGTGGTGGGCGGCGGCCCCGCCGGGGAGGTGGTGGCCGGCCGGTGCGCCCAGCGCGGCCTGTCCACCGTGCTGGTCGAGCGGGAGCTGGTCGGCGGCGAGTGCTCCTACTGGGGGTGCGTCCCGAGCAAGACGCTGCTGCGGCCGGGCGACGTCCTGGCCGCCGCCCGCCGGGTCCCCGGGGCCGCGGCCGCGGGGGACCGGCCGGTCGACGTCCCCGCCGCGCTGGCCCGCCGGGACCTGATGACCGCGCACTGGGACGACGCGGGGCAGCAGCGCTGGCTGGCCGACCACGGCGTGCGGCTGGTGCGCGGTACGGGCCGGCTGGTCGGGTCCCGGCGGGTGGCCGTGGCGGGCGGCCCGGCGCTGGCTGCGCGGCGGGCGGTCGTGCTCGCGACCGGCAGCAGCGCGGTCCTGCCCCCGGTGCCCGGGCTGGCCGACGTCCGCCCCTGGGACAACCGCGCCGCGACCGCGGCCAAGGAGGTCCCGGCGCGGCTGCTGGTCATGGGCGGGGGCGCGGTGGGCCTGGAGCTCGCGCAGGCGTTCCGCCGGCTCGGCTCGGCCGAGGTCACCGTCGTGGAGGGCACGTCCCGGTTGCTGCCGCGCGAGGAGCCGTTCGCCGGGGAGCAGGTGCTGGCCGCGCTGACCCGCGAGGGGGTGGCGGTGCGCCTGGGGACGCTCGTGGTGTCCGCCGCACGGGCCGGGTCCGACGGCCCGGTGACCGCGACGCTCTCCGACGGGACGGCGGTGACCGCCGACGAGCTGCTGGTCGCCGTCGGCCGCCGGCCCGCGACCGCGGACGTCGGATCGGAGACGGTGGGCCTGGCCCCCGGCCGCCCGATCGAGGTCGACCAGCGCATGCGCGCCACCGGCGTGCCGGGGGGCTGGCTGTACGCCGTCGGGGACTGCACCGGCCTGGCGGCCTTCACCCACATGGGCAAGTACCAGGCGCGGGTCGCCGCCTCCGCGCTCACCGGTGGCGACCTCACCGACCGGGCCAGCCGTGACGTGGTGCCCCGGGTCACGTTCACCGACCCGCAGGTCTGCGCGGTCGGGCTGACCGCCGAGGGGGCGCGCGCCCGCGGACTCGCGGTGCGGGTCGTCGACGTGGCCCTCGCCGACGTGCCCGGCGCGTACGTCCTGGCCGACGGCGCCGAGGGGACCACCCGCCTGGTGGTCGACGCCGCCCGTGACGTGCTCGTCGGCGTGACGATGACCGGCAGCGGTGTGCAGGAGCTGCTGCACTCGGCCACCGTCGCGATCGCCGGGCGGGTGCCCGTGGCCGAGCTGCGGCACGCCGTCCCCTCCTTCCCGACCGTCTCCGAGGTGTGGCTGCACGCCCTCGAGGCGCTCGACGCCTGACCGGAGGCCCGTCGTGCCCGACGTCTCGTTCGGCAACCTGCTCGTCGTCACCGCGGTGGCGGCCCTCGTGCCCCTGGCGCTCGGCTGGGCGCCGCGGCTGCGGGTGCCCGCCGTCGTCCTGGAGATCGTCGCCGGGGTGGTGCTGGGGCCCTCGGTGCTGGGCTGGGTCGAGGTCGACCTGCCGGTCGCCGTCCTGTCCGTCACCGGCCTGGCGTTCCTGCTGCTCCTGGCCGGCCTGGAGATCGACCTGCGCGGCCTGCGCGGGTGGTCCCTCGGCCTGGCCGGCGCCGGCTACCTGCTCAGCGCCGGGCTCGCCCTGGTCGCGGGCCTCGGCACCGGCGCGCTGGGCTGGACGGCCTCCCCGACGTTCCTCGCCGTGGCCCTGACCGCCACCGCGCTGGGGCTGGTCGTCCCGGTCCTCAAGGACGCCGGGCAGGTGGCCTCGCCGGTCGGCCGCACGGTCGTCGCCGGCGCCTCGGTCGCCGACTTCTCCGCCATCGTCCTGCTGACCCTGCTCTTCTCGACCTCGGGCGGCGGGGCGGGGACCACGGCGGCCGTGCTCGTGGGCTCCGGCGTCCTGGTGGCGGTCCTCGCGGTCGTGCTCGGCCGGGTCGGCACGTCGATGCGCCTGGGGGAGGTGCTGGTGCGGTTGCAGGACACGACGGCGGAGATCCGGGTGCGGCTGGTCGTCGTGCTGCTGTTCGCCTTCGTCGTCCTCGCCGAGCGGGTGGGGTTCGAGCTGCTGCTCGGCGCCTTCCTGGCCGGCGCCCTGGTCGGCCTCCTCGACCGCGACTCGGCGGGCCACCCGCGCTTCCGCGTCAAGCTCGAGGCGATCGGGTTCGGCTTCCTGATCCCGGTGTTCTTCGTCAGCAGCGGGGTGCGGCTGGACCTGCGCGGCCTGGTCGAGGAGCCGTCGGCGCTGCTGCGGGTGCCGGTGTTCCTGGCCGTGCTGCTGCTGGTGCGCGGCCTGCCGGCGCTGCTGCACGCGCGGGCCCTGGGGTGGCGCGGCGCCGCCGCCGTCGGGCTGCTGCAGGCCACCTCCCTGCCGTTCCTGGTGACCGCGGTGCAGATCGGGGAGGCCACCGGCCGGCTGGAGCCGGTGACCGGTGCGGCGCTGGTCTGCGCCGGGCTGCTCTCGGTGCTGGTCTACCCGGCGCTGGCGCTCGGCCTGCTGGGGCGGACGCCGTCCACCGAGGCCGCCGCCGAGCCGGGGGCGCCGCGAGGGGTGGCGATGCAGTTCCGCTGAGCCCCGGCGCGCGGCTCGACCCGGCCGATGCCACGGCCGGGTCGACCGCGTGGGCCCTCCTCCGGACCACCGGACGCCTCCGCGGGGACGTCGGCAAGGCCTCGGACTTGCCCACGTTCCCGCGGAGGCGTTCCCGCGGAGGCGTTCCCGCGGGGACGTGGCGCGGTGCGGTCGGCGAGCGGGGGACCGAGAACCGTCGTGGGGGGCTGGTTCCATGCGCGGGGAGAGGAGGCCGAGCTGGTGCGGACGGCGGTGTGCGGGGCGGCGGTGGCCGAGGTGATGGCCGAGCTGGCCGCGCTCGAGGACCCCAGGATCCGCGAGGTCAACGCACGGCACGGCGACGACCACGGCGTGAACCCGGGCAGCCTGCGCGCGCTGGCCAAGCGGCTGAAGACCCAGCCGGAGCTCGCGCGCGACCTGTGGGCGACCGGTGACTCCGCGGCGCGCCTGCTGGCGATCCTGACCTGCCGTCCGAAGGTGCTCGGGCGGACGAGCTGGACACCATGCTGCGCCGGGCGCGGACCCCCAAGGTGCACGACTGGCTGGTGAACCACGTGGTCGCGAAGAGCCCGCACGCCGAGGAGCTGCGCCGGGCCTGGTCCGCCGACCCGGACCCGGTGGTCGCGAGCGCCGGCTGGGCGCTGACCACCGAGCGGGTGGCGAAGAAGCCCGACGGTCTCGACCTCCCCGGGCTCCTCGACGTCATCGAGGCGGAGATGGGGGACGCCCCCGATCGCCTGCAGTGGGCGGTGAACCACTGCCTGGCCCGGATCGGCATCGGGCACGCCGAGCACCGCGCCAGGGCGATCGAGATCGGCAAGCGCCTGGAGGTGTTGAAGGACTACCCGACGCCCCCGAACTGCACGTCCCCGTACGCGCCGATCTGGATCACCGAGGTGGTGAGCCGGCAGGGCGACGGGTAGGCGCTCCTCCCCGAGGCAGGACCAGCCGGCCGGATCGTCGGTGTGGCCGGACGGCCCGCTCGGACACCCGTCCGCACGGTGAGCCGGCCGGCTGCCCTCGAGCGGCTCACTCACCCAGGGCACCCCCGCGACCGCGACGGCTGAGGAGAGGACGGCGATGGGCGAGACCAGCAGCACCCGTGCCCCCGTGACCTATGAGCGCTGCGAGCACGTCGGGGGACCCTTCTACCACGGGACGAGGTCCGCGCTCGAGGTCGGCGACGAGCTGGTCCCCGGCCACGGTTCGAACTTCCAGGAGGGCCGGGTCTCGAACCACGTCTACTTCGCCGCCCTCGTGGACACGGCCGCCTGGGGAGCGGAACTGGCGGCAGCGCTGGCCGGGGACGGGGAGCGGGGTCGCATCTACGTCGTGGAGCCCCTGGGCCCCTTCGAGGACGACCCCAACGTGACCGACAAGCGATTCCCCGGCAACCCCACCCAGTCCTACCGCACCCGTCACCCGCTGCGTGTCGTCGGCGAGGTGGAGAGCTGGCAGGGGCATGACCCGGAGCTGGTGGAGGGGATGCTGGATCACCTGGCGCGGCTGCGGCAGCAGGGACTGGACGTCATCGAGGACTAGGCGGAGCCCTCGCTCCGGGTCAGGCCCGCACGGCCACCTCCGGCTCCACCCGCGGCGGCGGGACGGCGCGGGCCGTCTCGCCGGCGCCCAGCCGCTCGGCGATCCGGTCGGCCACCCGCAGGGCGTTGGCGACGATCGTCAGCGTCGGGTTCACCGCCGTGCTGGAGACGAAGAACGAGGAGTCGGCGACGTAGAGGTCGTCCACCTCGTGCATCCGGCAGTCCAGGTCGAGCGGCGCCTCGGCCGGGTCCGGGCCGAAGCGGACGGTCCCGTTCTGGTGCGCGACACCGCCGATGCCGAGCTGGCCGCCGGCGTAGGTGCGGTTCTCGTACACGTCGGACTCGCAGCGCATCCCGTCGAGCAGGCCCTCCAGCCGCATCCGCAGGCGGGCCACCTCGGCCGCGTTGGTGCGGGTGTAGCGCAGGCTGATCCGCCCGTCGCGGTCGACGGTCACCCGGTTCTCGTCCAGGGGCAGGTCCTCGGTGGTCAGCCAGAAGTCGATCGAGTGCCGGGCCAGGTCGGCCGGGTCCCGGGCGTCGGGCACGTCGAAGCCGATGAGCACCGCGTCGCTCTTGCCGTTCATCTGGATGGAGCCGACCGGGTACTGCCAGTCGGGGTCGAACGGGTCGGACCAGTAGAAGTCGTTGACCCCCAGCGTCTTCTGGAACCGCGTCGGGTTCGGCGTCCTCGAGAACGCCACCAGCCCCGAGTTGTTGTGCAGCATGAGGTGCCGGCCGACGTGCCCGGAGCCGTTGCCCAGGCCGGCCGGGTGCCGGTCCGAGGCCGAGGCGAGCAGCAGCGCCGCGGAGTTGATCGCCCCGGCGGCGAGGACGACGACGTCGGCGGTGTACTCCTCCCGCTCGCCGTCCCGGTCCACGACCACCCGCGAGACGCTGCGCCCGGTGGGGTCGGTCTCCAGCCGGACGACGCGGGCGCGGGTCCGCAGCGTCACGTTCGGGTGCCGCAGCGCGGGCTCGACGGTCATCACCTGCGCGTCGGCCTTGCCGTTGACCAGGCACGGGAACCCGTCGCAGGTCGCGCAGCGGATGCAGGCCGACAGGTGCGGCCGGGCCTCGTCGAGCAGGATGCCGTTGGGCAGCGAGAACGGGTGCAGCCCGGCCGCGGTGAGGTCGGCGCGCAGCTGGGCGATCCGCGGCTCGTCGCTGATCGCCGGCCACGGGTAGGGCCCGCTCGCCGGGGGGTCGTCCGGGTCCTCGCCTCGGGTGCCGTGCACCTGGTACAGCGCCTCGGCGCGGTCGTAGTACGGCGCGAGGTCGGCGTAGGTGATCGGCCAGGCCGGGGAGACGCCGTCCACGTGCCGCACCGGGCCGAAGTCGCGCTCCCGGAACCGGTAGAGGACGGCGCCGTAGAACTTGGTGTTCCCGCCGACGTAGTAGTGCTGCTTCGGGGTGAAGCGGCGGCCGTCGGCGCCGTCGGTCCACTGCCCGCTGTTGGCGTAGCGCTTGTCGGCCCACAACGCCTCGGGGTCCCAGTTCTGCGGCTCCCGGCGCAGCCGGTCGCCGCGCTCGAGGAGCAGCACCTTCTTCCCCGTGGGGGCCAGCGCCCAGGCGACGGCACCACCGCCGGCGCCCGACCCGATGACGACGACGTCGGCGTGCTCGCTCATGGCGGACCTCTCCTCAGGTGATCGCGAGCGGGGTGACCCAGGCGCCGGTGGCGCCGAGCAGCTTGGCGTGGCTGACCACGAGGCAGAACTCGCGCAGCCCGGCGGCGGCCGCCTCGGCCAGCCGCAGGTTCTCCAGCACGACCACGCCGTGCCGGACGTTGAGGGTCTGCGGGACGACGAACGGCTCGTCGGGGTCCTCGGCCGGCACCGGCCCGTAGCTCCAGGTGTCGCACCCGGTCAGCGCGACCCCGTGCCCGGCCAGCCACTCCGCGAGCTCCAGCCCCGGCCCGGGCTCGCCGCCGCCGTAGCCGGCCGGGTCGTCGTCCCAGAGCCGGCCCCAGCCGGTGTGGAACAGCACGGCGTCCCCGGGCCGCAGCCGCCGGTCGCCGAGCGCGGCCTCGGCGTCGGCGACGGTGAGCACGTCGCCGGGCCCGAGCGCCTCGACGCCGCGGGCCGCGGCCACGTCGAGCAGCAGCCCGCGGGTGACGACCTGGGGGAGGGTGTCCACGCCCAGCCGGTTGGTGCCGTGCTCCTCGGCGATGTCGCCGACCCGGTGGCCGTTGTAGGTGCGGTCGCCGACCTGCAGGTGGTTGAGGGCGTCCAGGTGGGTGCCCATCTGCTGGGTCGCGGTGACCTGCTCGACGACCCAGTTGACCGCGTTGCGGCCCCAGCCGTCCGGGGTGCCGCCCGGCCGGCGCCGGTTGACCGAGTGCGCGTTCGTGGTCAGGTAGGAGCGGAACGTGCGACCGGGGAAGGCCGGCACCCCGGCGTGCAGCACGTGCGCCAGGTCGAGCACCCGGCCGGTGCGGACCAGCGACACCGCCGCCAGCACCGTCGCCGGCGTGATCTCGTTGAGCGCGCCGGCCTCGTCGTCCGGACCCCACCGCGAGGGGAACCACCCCGCCGTCCGCTCCGCGACGGACGGCGGGACCTGCACCGTGCTCACTCCGAGGACCAGGTCGTCTCGAACGACGGGTAGAGGGTCAGCCCGCCGTCGACGAACAGGGTCTGGCCGGTGACGTAGGCGGCCTCGTCGGAGCACAGGAAGGCGGTGACCGCGGCCATCTCCTCGGCGTCGCCGGCCCGCCGCATCGGGATGTGGCCCTCCACCATGCGCCGCTTGACCGGGTCGTCGACCCAGGAGCGGTTGATCGGGGTGACGGTGGCGCCGGGGCCGACGCCGTTGACCCGGATGCCGCGGGCGGCGTACTCCAGCGCCAGCGTGCGGGTGAGGTTCTGCATGCCCCCCTTGGACACGGAGTAGCCGAGGAACCGCGGCTTCGGGATGACCTGGTGGACGCTGGAGACGTTGACGATCGCGCCGCCGGCCCCGGCGCCCAGCCACGACCGGATGGCCTGCCGGCTGCACAGGAACGCCCCGCGCAGGTTGACCGCCAGGACCCGGTCGAAGGCGGCCGCGTCGAGCTCGTCGCTGTCGGCGGCGACCTGGATGCCGGCGTTGTTGACCAGGAGGTCGACGCGGCCGTACTCGCCGAGGACCCGGTCGAACATCGCGGCGACCTGGTCCTCCTGGGAGACGTCGGCCGCGACCAGCACCGGCCGGGTGCCGGCGGCCGACATCTCCTTCACGCAGATCTCGACCCCGTGCTCGATGGCCTCCCGGGTCTCCTCGGCGCCCTGCGGCGGGCCGACGTAGTTGATCGCCACGTCGACGCCCTCCCGGCCCAGCCGGACGGCGATGGCCTGGCCGATCCCGGAGCTCCCGCCGGTGACCAGCGCCGTCCTGCCCTGCAGTCCCTTCATGACCTGCTCCTGTCGGTGCGTGCTCTGCCGGTGCGTGCTCTGCCGGTGCGTGCTCTGGCGGTGCGTGCTCTGGCGATGCGTGCTCTGGCCTGGAGGAGGAAGTCGACGGCCTCGTCGGCGCCGGCCACCTGCGCGGCGGTCCGCGCGGCCCCGAACGGCGCGGTCCAGAAGTCGCGGTCGACGTCGGGGTCGGCGGGCGGCCCCTCGTGCGGGCCGGCGTAGACGTAGGGCTCCGGGACGGCGTCGTCGCCGGGGGAGACGCCGTAGTCCACCGCGTCGTGCGCGATCCCGAGGTCGAGGTGCTCGGGCCACAGCACCGGCTCCTGCGGGCTGCCGAGGGCGGCGGCGAGCCGGCGCAGGGCGGTGTCGCCGAGGGCGAACCAGGCGGCCAGGGCGGCGGCCGCCGGCGGGTCCACGGGCAGCGGCGCGTCGAGGTCGAGCGGGGTCGCGGGGGTGTAGCTGCCCCGCAGGCCGGGCCGGACGCCGGCGGCCGTGGCCACCTCGCGCAGGGTGGTCAGCGGCGCCTCCGTGCGGCCGCCCGGCCCGGTGACCACCAGCCGGGCACCGACGACGGCGAGCTGCCGGCCGTCGACGCCCGCCGTGGTGCCGAGGCCGCCGGGGACGGGGCGCAGCCGGATCGTCCCGGCGGCGGCGTACTGGCCGGCCGCGAGGACGTGCTCGGCCACCCGGTGCCAGCTCTCCCGGGTGGCGGCCGCCGCGGCCCGGTCGGGGATCTCGATGAGGGTCACGCGGTCGTGGTCTGCCGCGGCGGCGGGACGTTACGCGCCCGCCTACGGTCGGCGGGGTGACGGTCCGCGAGCTCGTCGTCCTCGGCACCGCCAGCCAGGTCCCGACCCGCACGCGCAACCACAACGGGTACCTGCTGCGCTGGGACGGGCAGGGGCTGCTGTTCGACCCCGGGGAGGGCACGCAGCGGCAGATGCTGCTCGCCGGCGTCCCGAGCAGCGCGGTCACGCGCATCTGCCTGACCCACTTCCACGGCGACCACTGCCTCGGCCTGCCGGGCGTGGTGCAGCGGATGTCGCTGGACGGCGTGACGCGGCCGGTGCCGGTGCACTCCCCGGCGTCCGGGCGGCACTTCCTCGACCGGCTGCTGGCCGCGTCGTCCTTCCGCGACGTCACCGACCTGCGGCCCGAGCCGGTGTCGGGGGACGGCGTCCTGGACGCCGGTCCGCCCGTGCTGGAGGCGCGCCGCCTGGACCACACGGTCGACGCCGTCGGCTACCGCCTGGTCGAGCCGGACGGCCGCCGCATGCTGCCCGACCGGCTGGCCGCGGCGGGCGTCGCCGGCCCCGACGTCGGCCGGCTGCAGCGCGCGGGGGTGCTCGACACCGGGGGGAGGACCGTGCGCCTGGAGGAGGTCAGCGCGCCGCGGCCGGGCCAGCGGTTCGCCTTCGTGATGGACACCCGCCTCTGCGACGGCGTGCACGCCCTGGCCGACGGCGCGGACCTGCTCGTCGTCGAGGCCACGTTCCTGCACGAGGACGCCGCCCTCGCCCACGAGTACGGCCACCTGACCGCGCGCCAGGCGGCCGCGGTGGCCGCGGAGTGCGGGGTGCGCCGGCTGGTGCTGACCCACTTCTCCCAGCGCTACCCCGACCCCCGGGCGTTCCGCGACGAGGCGGCCGCCGTCTTCGACGGGGACCTGGTCGTGGCCGAGGACCTCCGGACCGTGCCGCTGCCCCCGCGCCGGGCCCCGTAGACGCGCGCGGGCCGGCACCGGTGCCCCGGTGCCGGCCCGCGCGGGTGGTCCCGATCAGCGCAGCGACGCCTGCGCCAGCTCCCGCTCCTCGGCCGCGGCGTCCCGGTCGCCCGGGCCGGCGTTGGTGCCCGAGGCCGGGGGCGGCGTCGCGCCGTGGTCGTCGAGCATGGTGGCCTCGTCGAACGGGGCGCTGCCGGAGAGCGCGGCCGACAGCTGCTCGCGGTCGAGCTCGCGGGTCCAGGTGGCGACCAGCAGGGTGGCGACCGCGTTCCCGGCGAAGTTGGTCAGCGCCCGGGCCTCGGACATGAACCGGTCGATGCCGACGATGAGCCCGACGCCGTCGAGCAGGTCCGGCCGGTGCGCCGAGAGCCCGCCGGCCAGGGTGGCCAGGCCCGCGCCGGTGACGCCGGCCGCGCCCTTGGAGGCGACGATCATGAACAGCAGCAGGCCGACCTGCTCGCCCACCGACAGCGGGTCGCCCAGCGCCGTGGCGATGAACAGCGAGGCCATCGTCAGGTAGATGGCGGTGCCGTCGAGGTTGAACGAGTACCCGGTCGGGACGACGATCCCGGCGACCGGCCGGCTCACGCCGGCGTGCTCCATCTTCGCGATGAGCCGGGGCAGCGCGGTCTCCGAGGAGGAGGTCGACACGATGAGCAGGAACTCCCGGCCCAGGTAGCGCAGCAGGCTGAAGAGGTTGACGCCGGTGACCAGGCGCAGCAGCAGGCCGAGCACGACGACCACGAACAGGACGCAGGTCGCGTAGAAGCCCAGCATGATCACCGCGAGGCTCTTCAGCGCGTCGACGCCGGTCTCGCCGACGACGGCGGCGATCGCCCCGAAGGCGCCGACGGGCGCCACCCACATGATCATGGCGAGGATGCGGAAGACCAGCTTCTGCAGGTGCCCCACACCGCGCAGCAGCGGCTCACCGGCCGGGCCCATCGCCTGGATGGCGAACCCGACGAGCAGCGCGACCAGCAGCGCCTGCAGCACCGAGCCGTCGGTGAGCGCCGACAGCAGCGTGGTCGGGATGAGGCCCAGCAGGAAGTCCGTCGTCCCGCCGCTCTCGTGCGCGGTGGCCGCCAGCTCGGCGCCCTCGCCGCGCAGGTCCTCGGAGATCTGCAGCCCGTCGCCCGGGTGCAGCACGTTGCCGACCACCAGGCCGATGGCCAGCGCCACCGTCGACATGAGCAGGAAGTAGCCGAGCGCCAGCCCGCCGACCCGGCCGACCTTGGCCGCCTGCCGGATCGAGCCGATGCCCAGCACGATGGTGCAGAAGATGACCGGCGCGATGATCATCTTGATCAGGCCGACGAACGCCGTCCCGATCCACTTGAGCCCGGCGGCGACGTCGGGGAAGAGCAGGCCGACGCCGATGCCGGCGAGGACCGCGGCGATCACCGCGAGGTAGAGCCAGTGGGTGCGGTCGCGCCGGGCGACCGCCGTCGGGTGGGCCATGGGAGCTCCTGGGGATCGGCTGCGGGGAGTCGACCGGGAGGGCGACGCAGATCACGGTGCGGGACGCGGTGACCGCGGTCACGGATGCGTTCATTCCGTTCACGCCCCGCGCGCGGCGGCGCGGGACACTCGCTGCGTGCCCGCCTCCGCCCGTCCACACCCTCCGGGGGACCCGCGCCCTCCGGCGGGCCCCCGGCCCCGGGAGACCAGCCTGGCCCGCCGCCTGCTGGTGCTGCAGGCCGCGGTCGTCGGCGTCCTCGTCCTGGCGATGACCGTGGTGGCCTGGCTGGACGCGCGGGAGGCCGTGCGTGACACGGCCGAGGAGCAGACCGTGGCGGTCGTGGAGAGCATCGCCGACTCGCCGCTGGTGGTCGAGGCGGCGACCGGCCCGGACCCGACCGCCGTGCTGCAGCCCTACGTCGAGCAGGTCCGCACCGACACCGGCATCTCCTTCGTCACCGTCCTGGCCCCCGACCGCACCCGCTGGACCCACCCCGACCCGGCGGAGATCGGCCGGCCGTTCCTCGGCACGATCGCCCCGGCGCTGGCCGGCCGGACCTTCACCGAGACCTACACCGGCACCCTGGGGCCCTCGGTGCGGACGACGGGCCCGGTGTTCGGCGCCGACGGCGAGGTGGTGGCGCTGGTGTCGGCGGGGGTCACCGTCGAGGCGATCGGCCGGGACCTGGCCGCCGCCGTCCCCGGCATCGCGGGCACCGCCGCGGCGACGGTGGCCGCCGGCGCGCTGGGCAGCTGGGCGCTGGCCCGCCGGCTGCGCAGGCAGACCCACGGGCTCTCCCCGGAGGCGCTGGCGCGGATGGTCGAGTACCACCACGGCGTGCTGCACGCCGTCCGGGAGGGCCTGCTGCTGGTGGACGCCGACGCCCGTGTGCAGCTGGTCAACGACGAGGCGCGGCGGCTGCTCGACCTCCCCGGGGACCCGACCGGGTGCCGGGTCACCGAGCTGGGCCTGCCCGCCGAGCTGGCCGAGGTGCTGGCCAGCCGCCGCACCGCCGTCGACGAGGTGCACCTGACCGGCAGCCGCGTGCTCGTGGTCAGCCAGGCCCCGCCCTCCGGCGCCGGCGGTGGCACGGTGGTGACCCTGCGCGACCGCACCGAGCTGCAGCGGCTGACCGGCGAGCTGGACAGCGTGCGCTCCTTCGCCGAGTCGCTGCGCGCGCAGGCCCACGAGGCGGCGAACCGGCTGCACACCACGGTCTCGCTCGTGGAGCTCGGCCGGGCCGACGAGGCGGTGGAGTTCGCCACCGAGCAGCTGCGCACCGCCCAGGAGCTCACCGACCGGGTCGTCTCGGCGGTCGAGGAGCCGGTGCTGGCCGCGCTGCTGCTCGGCAAGGCGGCCACCGCGGCCGAGCGAGGGGTGCGGCTGGAGATCGACGCCGGGACCGTCGGGTCGACCGGGCTGCCCGGCGGGGACCTGGTCACGGTGGTCGGCAACCTGCTGGACAACGCGATCGAGGCCGCGCTCGCCGGCGACCCGCCGCGGGAGGTCGAGGTCGGCCTCGAGGTGACCGGGGGGGGTGCTGGAGGTCCGGGTCGAGGACACCGGCCCGGGCATCGCGGCGGCCGACCTCGAACGGGTCTTCCGGCGCGGCTGGACGACGAAGGCCGCCGACGGCGCGCCGCACGGGCTGGGCCTGGCGCTGGTGACCGCGGTGGTGCGCCGGCACAGGGGCGAGCTGACCGTGCGCCCGGGGCCCGGGGCGGAGTTCCGGGTGACCCTGCCGCTGCGGTCGCCGGCCGGGGCGGCGCCGTGACCTCCGGGGTCGTGATCTCCGTGCTGGTGGTGGAGGACGAGCCGGTCGCCGCGGAGGCGCACCGGGCCTGCGTCGCCCGCACCCCCGGGTTCGCCGCGACGGCGGTCGCCGCCACCGGCGCGCAGGCCCTCGAGGCGCTGGCGCGCGGCCCGGTCGACCTGGTCCTGCTGGACATGAACCTGCCCGACACGCACGGCATCGAGCTGTGCCGGCGGATCCGCGCGGCCGGCGCGGACGTCGACGTCCTGGCGGTGACCTCGGCGCGCGAGCTGTCCACCGTGCGCGCGGCCGCGGCGCACGGCGTGGTGGGCTACCTGCTCAAGCCGTTCACCTACCCGGCGCTGCGCGACCGGCTGCTCGCCTACGCCGAGTACCGGGCGCGGCTGCGCGGCGGCGGTGACGCGGCCGGGCAGGACGAGGTGGACCGGGTGCTCGACGCGGTGCGCCCCTCCCGCGCGGCGCCGCTGCCCAAGGGGATGGGGCGGGAGACGCTGGACGCGGTGGTGGCCGCGGTCCGCGCCGGGGACGGGCTGTCGGCGGCCGAGACCGGGCAGGTGATCGGCGCCTCGCGGATCACGGCCCGGCGCTACCTGGAGTACCTCGCCGACACCGGGCTGGTCGAGCGCGCCCCCCGGTACGGCGGCACGGGCCGCCCGGAGCTGGAGTACCGCTGGCGCTGAGCGCCCGCGCCGCCCGCGGCACCCGCCCGCGGCACCCGCCCGCGGCACCCGCCCGCGGCATAGGAAGCTTTCCACCCGTCGCGGGCCCGGATACGCAGGAAGAGCTCCCTGTGCCTCGAGTGCTCCCGGGCGGGCTCACCGGGCCGGGCTGGACCCGTAGTCGCCGAACGGGGCCAGCGGGGCGGCGGCGACCGGCACCTCGACGAGGGCGGCCCCGGTGGCGTCCCGGGTGCGCACCGTGCGCGCCCCCTCCGGCAGGGGCAGGGCCGCGCTGCCGGCCTCCAGGGCTGCGGTGGTGAGCACGGCCCCGCGCCGGTCCAGGACGGCGACGGAGGCCGACTCGGCCGGCGCGGTGACCACCAGCCAGCGCCCCGCGGAGGAGGGCTCGCGCTCGGGCTCGGAGAGATCGCACACCCGGGCGACGACCAGCCGGGAGACCTCCGCGCTGCCGGGCGGGGTGTGCACGCCGCAGGGCACCGCACGGCCGGCACCCGAGGGGCCCACCTGCCCCGCCCAGGTGGTCACGACCAGCCCGCCGCCGGGGCTGCGGCCCACCAGGACCACCGCCGTCCCGGGGACCTCGTCGAGCGGCAGCCGACCGGCCCAGAGCAGGACCGGTTGCAGCGCCTCGGGCTCCACCCCCAGGGGGACGGCGACCTCGCGCAGGGCCTGCGCGACCACCCGCTCGGCCGGCCGGACGCCTGGCCGCAGCGGATCCAGGGCGGGCGCCTCCGGCGGCGGCAGCTCCCGGGGCCCGCTCACGCCCGAGCGCCACACCTCCCGGCCCTCCCGGGTCACGCGCACGCTCGCGCCCGTCCCGCCGCCGGTGGTGGTCACCGGGACGACGGCCACGCCGGACGCGTCGGCCACCGGCCGGTAGGTGCGCCGCACCGTGCCGCGCGGACCGACCTGCAGCCGGTCGGAGACCTCCACCGCGTCACCGGGTGCGGCCACCACGACCAGCGACGCCGGCCCGGGCCCGCCGAGCAGCAGCGGGGCCGGCCGGCCGGGCCCCAGCGCCGGGGGCTGGAACGGGGACAGCTCCGCGGGGGCGGCGCCGGGCGGCCCGGTGAGCCACACCCCGCGCAGGTCGTCGTCCACCCGGCCGACCAGGAGGACCGCCCGGCCGTGCGGGGTGTCGCCGGCGAACACGACGGTGCGGCGGTCCGGGGGCGGCGCCACCCGCGCCCCCCAGTCGGCCTCGCGCACGGCGGCGAGGAAGGCCGCGTCCCCGGAGAGCGAGCCGCGGGTCGGGCCGGCGAGCACCGGCACGGCGGGGTCCGGCGGTGCGGACGACGTCGCCGGGCCGGACGGGGTCGCCGCGGCGGGAGGACCCGGCGGGGCACCCCGCTCCGGGGCGACCAGCAGGGCAGCGGCCGCCAGGGCGGCGACGGCCGCCACCGCGACGCCGGCCCGCCGGCGCCGGGTGCGGCGGCGCCGGCGGAGCACGTCGGCGACCGCGGCCTCGTCGGACAGCCGCCACCGTGCCGGCCCCGCGCGGGGACCGGCGGCCGCCCGGTCGAGCACGCCGGCCCGCTGCTGCGGAGGGAGGTCGGGCAGCACCCGCGCCAGCGGGCCGTCCCCCACGTCGCCCGGGAGCCCGTCGTCCGCGGGCACCAGCACCTGCCCGGCCCGCGCCCGCCGGCCGGCCGCGGCGTCGAGCAGCGCCTCCAGCGCGGCCCCCTCGGGCAGCCGGCCGCGGGAGACCGCCCCGGCGAGCGCGACCTGGACCAGTTCCTCGGCGCGGTCGGCGTCCCCGGTGAGCAGCCAGGCCGTGCGCAGCAGGGCCGGGCGCTCGGCCGCCACGGCGCGCCGCAGCGCGGCGCTCCGGCCCGGTCCCCCGGCCGGACCCGTCCCCGCCCCCGCCATGCCGGCCCCGCCCCGGTCGCGGGTCAGCAGAGGGCGCCGGGGTTCATGATCCCCAGCGGGTCCAGCGCGGCGCGCACCCGGCGGTTGAGCTCCAGCAGGTCGGGCCCGAGCTGCTCGGGCAGCGCGGCCCGCTTGGTGCGCCCGACCCCGTGCTCGCCGGTGACGGTGCCGCCGCAGGCGATCGCCTCCCGCATGATGTCGGCGAAGGCGGCCTCCGCGCGGCGCACCGAGTCGGGGTCGCCGGGCTCGTAGCGGATCGCCGGGTGCAGGTTGCCGTCGCCGGCGTGGGCGAAGACCGGGATGTCCAGGCCGTGCCGCCGGGCCAGGTCGGCGATCCGGTCGAGGACGTCGGGGACGCGGTGCACCGGCACGCAGACGTCCTCGGCCATGAAGGCGCCGAGGGCGTCGAGGGCCGGCCCGGCCGCCCGGCGGGCCTCCAGGAACATGTCGCCCTCGGCGGGGTCGTCGGTGCTGAGCACCTCGCGCGCGCCGGCCTCCCGGCAGCAGGCGGCCATGACCTCGACCTCCTCGGCGCGGGCGGCGCCGGGTGCGTCGGACTGCCCGACCAGCAGCGCGCCGGCGGTGCGGTCCAGGCCCAGGGGCCGGAAGTCCTCGACGGCGTTGACCGTGGCGCGGTCCATGAGCTCGAGCATCGCCGGGCGGACCCGCGCGCCCATCGCGGCCACGGCGGCCCCGGCCTGCTGCGGGGTGTCGAACCAGGCGACCAGCGTGGCGGCCGGCGGCTGGGCGGGCAGCAGCCGGAGGACGACGCGGGTGACCACGCCCAGGGTGCCCTCGCTGCCCACGAACAGCTTCAGCAGCGGCAGCCCCGCGACGTCCTTGACCGTCGTCCCGCCCAGGGTGACCAGCCGGCCGTCGGGGAGCACGACGTCGAGGCCCAGGACGTAGTCGGTCGTGACGCCGTACTTCACGCAGCAGATGCCGCCGGCGTTGGTCGCCACGTTGCCGCCGATGGAGCTGATGCGGAACGAGCCGGGGTCCGGAGGGTACCACAGGCCGTGGACGGCGGCGGCCTCCTTCACCGCGACGTTGAGCGCGCCCGGCCCGGCGACGGCGATCCGCTGCACCGGGTCGACCTCGACCGCGGTCATCCGCTCGGTGCTGACCACCAGGCAGCCCTCGACCGCGGTGGCACCGCCGGCGAGCCCGCTGCCGGCTCCGCGGGGCACCACGGGGACCCGGTGCTCGGCGGCCCAGCGCACCGCGGCCTGCACGTCGGCGGCCGAGCCGGCCCGGACCACGGCCGCCGGGCGGCCGGCGGCGGGGGAGCGGGTCCAGTCGTTCCGGTAGGACTCGGTGAGGTCGGGTTCGGTGAGGACCGTGCCCGCGGGCAGGGCGTCGATGAGCTGGGCGAGAACGGCGTCGTCCATACCCGTAGCCAACCACCGCGTGCCGCGGTCAGCGCACGAGGACGACGGCCTCGACCTCCACGGCGATGTCGAAGGGCAGCGCGGCCACGCCCACCGCCGAGCGGGCGCCCCGGCCGGCGTCGCCGAGGACCTCGACCAGCAGGTCCGAGCAGCCGTCGATCACCGCGGGGGTCGCGGTGAAGCCCGGGGCGCTGTTCACCATGCCGAGCAGCTTGACCACCTGCACGACCCGGTCGAGGTCGCCCAGCTCGGCGCGCAGCACGGCGAGGACCTGCAGCCCCGTGAGGCGGGCCGCTCCCCGCGCGGCGTCCAGGCCCAGCCCGCCCGGGCCCACCTTCCCGGTGACCAGGCCCCCGTCGGGCAGGACCGGGCCCTGGCCGGACACGAACAGCAGGTCCCCGGCGCGGGCGACCGGCCGGTAGGTGCCCCCGGGGGCCATCGGCCCGGGCAGCTCGATGCCCAGCTCGCGCAGTCGCTCGTCGACGGTCATCCACCGACCCTGGCCGCGCGGGGCGCGCGGCGGAAGACCTCCCGGGGCGGGTCGTGCGCGACCGGTCCCGGGCGCTAGCGTCGGCCCGTGCAGCTGCCCGACGGTCTGGTCGCCGTGGTCAAGCGCGACTGCCCGACGTGCGTGCTGGTCGAGCCGGTGCTGCGCGACCTGGGCGCCGCCGTCTGGTGCCAGGACGACCCGGGCTGGTTCCCCGGTGACGACACCTCGCTGGAGCTGTCCTGGCGGCTGGGGGTGGAGACCGTCCCGACCCTGCTGCGCGTCGAGGGCGGCGCCGAGACGGCCCGGGTGGTCGGCTGGAGCCGGCCCCAGTGGGAGGAGCTCACCGGGGTGACCGGGCTGGGCCCGGGGCTGCCCGAGCACCGGCCCGGCTGCGGGTCCCTGTCGGTGGACCCCGACCGGGTGGACGCGCTCGAGGCGCGCTACGGCGACGGCCTGGCCAGCCGGCGGGTGGAGCTCGCCGACCGGGAGGACGAGCACGAGGCGGCCTTCGCCCGCGGCTGGACCGACGGGCTGCCCGTCGTCCCGCCGACCCCGGAGCGGGTGCTGGCGATGCTGCGCGGCACGTCGCGGGACCCGGGCGAGGTGGTGGCCGTCGTCCCGCCCGACCAGGTCCCGTGCACCGTCGAGAAGGTCGCGGTCAACGCGGTGATGGCCGGGTGCCGCCCGGAGTACCTGCCGGTGGTGCTCGCCGCGGTGGAGGCCGCGTGCGCCGAGGAGTTCGCCCTGCACGGGCTGCTGGCCACCACCTACTTCTCCGGCCCCGTCGTCGTCGTCAACGGCCGGGTCGCCCGGCGGATCGGCATGAACAGCGGGGTGAACGCCCTCGGGCAGGGCAACCGGGCCAACGCCACGATCGGGCGGGCGCTGCAGCTCGTCGTCCGCAACGTCGGCGGCGGCCGGCCCGGCGAGGTGGACCGCGCGACGCTGGGCAACCCCGGCAAGTACACCTTCTGCTTCGCCGAGCGCGAGGAGGGCAGCCCGTTCGCCCCGCTGGCCGCCGACCTCGGGGTGCCCGGCGACGCGGTCACCGTGTTCGCCGGCGCCGGGGTCCAGCCGGTCGTCGACCAGCTCAGCCGGGACCCGGGGTCGCTGGCCCGCACCTTCGCCGCCTGCCTGCGGACGGTCGCCCACCCCAAGCTGGTGCTGGCCTTCGACGCGCTGCTGGTGGTCTCCCCGGAGCACGGCCGGCTGTTCCGCGAGGCCGGCTGGGACCGCCCCCGCCTGGTGGGCGAGCTGGAGCAGCTGCTCACCCTGCCGGTCGGCGAGCTGGTGCGCGGGGCCGGGGGCATGGCCGAGGGGATGCCGGCCGGGGCGGGCGCCGACGAGCTGCCGAAGTTCCGGCCCGGCGGGCTGCTGGTGGCGCACGCCGGCGGGGACGCCGGGCTGTTCAGCGCGGTCATCGGCGGCTGGGTGTCCGGGACGTCGGGCAGCGCGCCCGTGACCAGGGAGGTACGGACATGAGGACGGTCCTCGACCCGACCGGCGAGCGGGCGCCGGCGTCCCGGCAGCTGCTGCCGCGGCCCGACGGGCTGGCGGGCCGGACGGTGGGGCTGCTGGACATCTCCAAGGCCCGCGGCGACGTCGTCCTCGACCGGCTGGCCGAGCTGCTGGAGCGCGAGGGCGCGCGGGTGCTGCGCTTCCGCAAGCCCACCTTCGCCCGGCCGGCGCCGGTGGACCTGCGGCAGGAGATCGCCGAGCGGTGCGAGGTGGTCATCGAGGCACTGGCCGACTAGGGCTCGTGCACGTCGTGCAGTGTGCACGACATCGCCGACCTCGAGGCCCGCGGCGTGGTGGGGGTGTTCCTCGCCAGCGAGGTCTTCGCCGAGGCCGCCCGGGTGCAGGGGGAGTCGCTCGGCTTCCCGGCGCCGGTGGTCCTGGTGCCGCACCCGGTGCAGGACCGGACCGACGAGGAGCTGCAGCGCGTCGCCGAGGCGGTCGCGCCCGCCGTGGTGGCGGCGGTGACGGCGCGCGGGTGAGCGTCCCGGGCAAGCCACTGCGCGACATCGTGGCGCCGGACCTCGACGTCCTCTTCTGCGGCATCAACCCCTCGCTGCGCTCGGCCGAGGTGGGGCACCACTTCGCCCGGCCGGGCAACCGCTTCTGGCCCGCGCTGCACCTGGCCGGGCTGACCCCGCGGCGGCTGGCACCCGAGGAGGACGCCGAGCTGCCGCGCTACGGGCTGGGGGTCACCAACCTGGTCGCCCGGCCGACCCGCACCGCGGCCGAGCTGACCCCGGCCGAGCTGGCCGAGGGCGCCGAGCTGCTCGAGCTGCTGGTGCGGACCTGGCGCCCGCGCGTGCTGGCGGTGCTGGGCATCACCGCGTACCGGACCGGCTTCGGCCGGCCGCGGGCGGTGCTCGGCCGGCAGCCGGAGCGGGTCGGCGGGGCCGAGACGTGGGTGGCGCCCAACCCGAGCGGGCTGAACGCGCACTTCCAGCTGCCCGACCTCGCGCGGGTCTACCGGGAGCTGCGCCGGCCCCGGTAGCCGGCCGCGGTCGCCGGCCGCGGTCGCCGGCCGCGGTGGCCGGCCGCGGTGGCCGGCCGCGGCGCTCGCGCCCGGCCCCGCGGGGTGGGCCCGCCGCGCTCAGCGGCGGGTGGCGAGGGTGCGCAGCTCGTGGGCGGACTCCAGGGTCGGCGCGGTGGCCGCCAAGCGCTCGAGGGCCCGCTCCTCGCGGAGCCGGGCGCGGTCGCGGCGGTGGGCGCTGAGGGTGGTGCGCAGGCGGGACATGGTCGGACCTCCGGGTCAGGCACCGACGGGCGTCGGCGCCGGGGTGGGTGCGGTGCTGCGGACGGCGGGGCTGCGCAGGGCCTGGACCCCGTCGTCGGGGGTGAGGGAGGCGGCGGGCAGCAGCCGCCGGGCCAGGCCCAGGGCGCGCTCGTTGTCCGCCTGGATGCTGGCGGTCAGGGTGGCGATGCCGCGGCGGGCGGCGAGGTCGGTCAGCTCGGCGAGCAGCTGGCGGCCCACCCCGACGCCCTGCCAGGCGTCCTCCACCACCACCGCCAGGTCGGCGGTGGCCGGGTCGGCGGGCGAGCGGTCGTAGCGGGCCACCCCGACGACCTCCCCACCGACGACCGCGACGAGGGCCTCGCGGCGGTCGTGGTCGACGTGCACCAGCCGGTGCAGCCAGCCCGCCGGCAGGCAGCGCAGCGGGGCGTGGAAGCGGCGGTACACCGTGTCGGGCGAGAGCCGCCCCCACAACCGCCGGAAGGGCTCGGCGTCCTCGGGTCGCACCGGCCTGGTCGCCACCGCGATGTCCATCCCGACCTCCTGGGTTCGTGAGATGAACCCTGCCCCGGTCGAGTGAGTTCGTCAAGTGAACTCAGCGTCGTAGACTGGGGGCATGAGCGAGGCGCGGTGGGACCGGTCCCGGTGCTCGGTCGCCGGCACCCTGGCGATCGTGGGGGAGAAGTGGAGCCTCCTCGTGCTGCGCGAGGCCTTCCTCGGCGTCCGCCGGTTCGCCGACCTGCAGCGCACCCTGGGTGCGCCGCGGGCGGTCCTCACCGACCGGCTGGCCACCCTCGTCGACCAGGGGCTGCTCCGGCGGGTGCCCTACCAGGCCGAGGGGGAGCGCCAGCGCCACGAGTACCGGCTCACCCGCAAGGGCGTCGACCTCTACCCGGCCCTCGTCGCGCTCATGGAGTGGGGCGACCGCTACCTCGCCGAGGACGGCGTGGCCCCGTTGGAGCTGCGCCACCGCGACTGCGGTGAGCCGGTCCACCTCGCGCTCGTGTGCGACGGCGGGCACCGGCTCGACAGCGCGCGGGAGGTCCGGCCGGTGCCCCACCCCTCGGTGCGCACGCCGGAGGCCTGAGCCGGCTCCCGCCCCGGCCCCGGCCGGCGGCGGTGTGCGCTCGTGGCGCAGCGTTCGTCGGATCCGCGCCCGGACCGCACATCACCCGACAGCCGCGGGGCCCTCGGTCAGTCGACGCCGAGGGCGCGCAGCCCGGCGGTCACGAGCACGGCGGCGAGGACGGCGACCAGCACGTGTGCCCGCCGCCAGAGCAGCACCCCGGCCGTCGCGACACCGGCGGTGTCGGCCCCGATGCGCCACTCGCTGCCGTCGGCCAGGGCCGCGGTCACCACCAGCGCCGCGAGCAGCGCCGACGACAGCAGCACGACGACGCGGACGGCGGCCGGCGGCAGCTGCCGCGCCCCGGTCAGCGCCGGGCCGGCCCCCCGGATGGTGACCAGCACGACCGCGCAGAGCAACACCAGCAGCCACGCCGTCCCCGCGGTCACCGGGCCCTCCGCAGCCCGGCCAGCGCCGCCGCACTGGCCGCGAGCACGGGCAGCCCGGGTGCGGCGACCGGGACCAGGGCCAGCGCGATCGCCGCTCCGGCGAGGGCCACCGCCAGGCGCAGCCGGTCGCGCACCTCTCCGGCGAGGATCGCCAGGAAGAAGGCGGGGAAGACCACGTCGAGGCCGAGCACCCGCACGTCGACCGAGGCCGGGACGACGACGCCGAGGACGGTCCCGAGGACCCAGAGCACGTACTGCGCCGCGGAGTGCCCGAACAGGTACTCGCGGTCGAAGGTCCCGTCGCCGCGGGCGGCCATGGCCCACGAGGCGTCCACGGTCGCCTGGCCCTCCAGCGCCCGCCGGGCCCGGCTGCCCCGCAGCGAGGGACCGAGCGCCAGCCCCATCGGCAGGAACCGCGAGCTGACCAGCGCCGCGGCGCCGGCGGCCGCCATGAGCCCGCCGCCGGCACCGACGATGCCGATCGCGGCGAGCTGGCCCGAGGCCGAGTACACGACCGCGGACATCACCACCGCCGCCGGCGGGGGCATGCCGAGGTCGGTGGCCACCACCCCGAAGGAGACGGCCAGCACGAACACCGCGCCCCCGTAGGGTGCGCCGTCCCGCAGACCCGCCCGGAAACCCCGCTCCGCCACCCGCCGACCTCCCGTCCCCGCCAGACCCTGGCAGAGCGGGGAGGCGGGCGGACGGGCGGGGCGCGGCAGCCGGGCGGACGGGCGGGGTGCGGGAGCCGCGCGGCGGAGCTCAGGCGGCCGGGGCGGCGAGCTCGGCCTCGGGCGCGCGGCGGAGCGACCACCGGAGGTCGAGCAGCTCGTTGACCCTGGCCTCGGCGACCTCGCAGGCCAGGGCGTCCTCGCCGCACGGCGCGGAGTCGAAGCGGCGGCGGAGGTCGGCCAGGGCGCGGAACGCGTCCAGGATCGAGCGGTCGAGGTCGGGGAGGGGGGCGTGAGCGGTCATGGTTGCCTTCCGGCGGGGTACGGGGCCGGTGGCTGAGGCCGACGTCCCTGAGGTGGTGCGTCCCTACCCCGGAACGCGCCCTCCCAGTCCGCCCGCCGTCGACCACCTGCCCCCAGCGTGACCCGGCCCCGTTCCGCCGCCGTTGCCGCGACGTGACGGGGCCGGGTCGGGGCCGGCCCCCGGTCAGGCCGTCACTCCGGCTCGACGGCCTCCGCCTGCACGCCGCGCTGCCCCTGGGCCGGGCTGAAGGAGACCCGCTGGCCCTCGTCGAGCGAGCGGTAGCCGCCGGTGTCGGCGATGGCGGAGAAGTGCACGAAGACGTCGTCCCCACCGTCGTCCGGGGAGATGAAGCCGAAGCCCTTCTCGGCGTTGAACCACTTCACCGTGCCGCCGACGCGGTCGCCGCCGCCGCGCGGGGCCGGGCGCCGGGCACCGCCGCGCGGGCCGCCGCCGTAGCCGCCGGAGTCCCGGCCGCCGCCGTAGCCGCCGCGCGAGCCGCTGTCGCGCCCGCCGTAGCCGCCGCCCGAGCCGCCGCCGAGCGGCCGGACGTTCTCGGCCTGCGGGCCGCGCTGGCCCTGGGTGGCCTCGTACTGCACGGCCTGGCCCTCGTCGAGCGAGCGGTAGCCGCCGGTGTCGGCGATGGCGGAGAAGTGCACGAAGACATCGGGTCCGCCGTCGTCCGGGGTGATGAAGCCGAAGCCCTTCTCGGCGTTGAACCAGGACACGGTGCCGGTGGTCCCGCCCCCGGAGCCGCCGCCCTGCCCGCGGTCGCGGCCGCCGGCCGGGCGGGCCGGCGCCTCACCGGTCGGCCGGACGGTGTCCGCCTGCGGGCCGCGCTGGCCCTGGCTGGCCTCGTACTCCACCCGCTGCCCCTCGTCGAGGCTGCGGTAGCCCCCGGTGTCGGCGATGGCGGAGAAGTGCACGAACACGTCGGCTCCACCGTCATCGGGCTCGATGAAACCGAACCCCTTGCCTGCGTCGAACCACTTCACGGTGCCCTGCGGCATGTCCCTCGTCCACTCCTGCACTGTCGAGCCGGCGCGGGGTTCCTCTCCCGCCGCCGGTGCGAGGGTGCCCCACCGGCCGGGCCGGGACACGTGCACCCCCGCCTCGATGCTCCCAGGCCCGCGGCGCGGACGGGGGTGCCCCCGGTCACGGGCCCCGACGGCGCGCGGGGACCGCTGGGCGCAGGCTACGGACCGGCTCGCCGGTCCGGTAGGTCCCTCACCGGTCGACGTCCTCCCTCCGTGGGCGGGGCAGGCCGAGGCGGCGGCGCCGGACGTCGAGCGTGCGGTCGACCGCCTGGCGCGCCGCGTCGGTCACCCCGAGCCACGTGTGATCGACCCCGGCGTGGAGGTCGAGCTCGGCCGCGCCCCGGCGCGTCGACCGGGGGCGCCACCGAGCGGCTGCGCCCCGCGGGAGCGCGGGTCGGCCGGGCCGGTGCTTCGCCGGCCGCCTCGGGACAGCGCGCTGCCGTGTGCCGGCCGCCGAAGATGGTCAGTTCTGGTCATGACCGCCGCCACGGACCGCGGCACGCTCACGGGCGACCCGGCCGGGGGGCCGGGTGCCCGCCGCGACCGGCGGGCGGCGTCGTCCGGAGGTCGTCCATGACTCCAGCCTGCCCGTGCGCCGCGCCGTCCCGGCCGGCGGCGTCGACCCCGGAGCGGGTGGGGGTGCTCGCCGGCACCCGGGTCCTGCTGGGGGCCTTCGTCGGGCTGACCGCGCTCGCCGTCGTCGCCCTGCTGCTGCGGCCGGCGCAGGCGCACGAGGAGTTCGCCTGGCCCATCCACATGCAGATGACGGCGGCCTTCCTGGGGGCGGCCTACGCCGCGGGCTGCCTGCTGTCGGCCGTGGCGCTGCGGGAACGGTCGTGGGACCGGGTCCGGGTCACCGTGCTCACCGTCGGGGTCTTCACCGCCCTGGTGCTGGGCGCTTCGGTGCACCACGCCCACCGGCTCAGCCTGGCCGACGGCGGGCCGGTCGCGCGGTTCGCCGCGTGGCTGTGGCTGGGGGTCTACCTCGCCGTCCCGGTGGCCTGCCTGGCCGTGACCGTCCGGCAGGGCAGCGAGGCCGTCCGGCGGGGGAGCGGGGCCGCCGCGCCGGGCGCGGTCGTCCGGCCGATGCCGGCCTGGCTCGCCCGGGCCGTCGCCGTGCAGGGCGCGGTCCTGGGCGCGGCCGGTGCGGTGCTGTTCGTCGGCGGGCTCGGGGAGCACCACCACACCACGCTGGTGACCGGGGTGCTGCCGTGGGACCTCACGCCGCTGTCCGCGCAGGTGGTCGGGTCGTGGTTGCTGGCCTTCGGGGTGGCCGCCGCCCTCGTGGTCCGCGAGCGGGATCTCGCCCGGCTGCGGGGGCCGGCGGCGGCCTACGCCGTCTTCGGCGCCCTGGAGCTGGCCGTCCTGGCCCGCTACCGGGCGCAGCTGGACCACGGCGACCCGCGGCTGTGGGCCGCCGTGCTGCTGCTCGTGAGCATCGTCGCGGCCGGGGCCTGCGGGTGGAGGCTCGGCCGGCGGCCCGGGCCCGGGACCGGTGGGGTCCCGGGCCGGCGCCGGACGGCGTCCTACGCGGGGACGCCGGCTCCCCGCGGGTCGTCGTCCCGGTCGGGACCGCGCCCGTCCTCGAGCGCGACGACCCGGTCCACCCCGTCCACCGCGGCCGGGCTCGCGGTCGGAGCGGTGGTGCCGTCCACCGCCTCGCCCCGGGCCACCATCCCGGCCACGTCGGAGAGCGGGAGCTCCCGCAGCACCAGGGCGAGCAGCAGCGCGACCGCCAGGAACGGCAGCAGGTAGCCGAACACGGGGGCCAGCGCGCCGGCGTAGGCGTCGACGATCGCGCTGCGCAGCGGCTCGCCGGCCGCCTCGACCGCCGAGGGCACGAGGGTGTCCGGTGAGGTGATGCCCGCGGCGACGGCCTGCTCGCCGTTCGCGGTGAGCGCGCCGGTGAGGTTCTCGGCCAGCCGGCTGGTGAACAGCGTGCCGAAGACGGCGACGCCCAGCGTCGCGCCCACCTCGCGGAAGTAGTTGTTCGTGGCGGTGGCCGCGCCGATGCCCCCGGCCGCGACCGCGTTCTGGGCGGCCAGGACGACGTTCTGCATGATCAGCCCGAGCCCGGCGCCCAGGCAGAAGAACATGACGCCGACCGTCCACAGCGACGTCCCGCCGGAGAGGGTCGTCATCCAGGCCGTCGTGGCCCCGATGACCAGCACCCCGGTCACGATGAAGGCCTTGTACCGGCCGGTGCGCACGATGACGCCGGCCGACCCCTGGATGGTGACGATGATCCCGGCGACCATCGGCGTCATCAGCAGCCCGGACCCGGCCGCGGACATGCCCGAGGCCATCTGCAGGAACGTCGGCATGAACGCGATCGCCGAGAACATGCCGAGCCCGACCGCCGCGCCGAGGGCCGTGGTGATGACGAAGGTGCGGTTGCCGAACAGCGTCATCGGGATGATCGGCTGCTCGGCGCGCAGTTCCACGAGCACGAACAGCGTGGCCGAGACGACGAAGCCGGCCAGCAGCGCGAGCGTGCGCGGCTCGCTCCAGCCGTCGCTGCCGCCGAGGTCGCTGAACAGCACCAGGGACGTGGTCGCCGCCGACAGGAGCGCGATGCCCGGGTAGTCGAGCCGCCCGGTGTTCCGCTTCCGCGGCAGGGTGAGGGCGAACCAGCCGATGACGAAGGCGGCGACGCCGATCGGCAGGTTGATCCAGAAGCACCACTCCCAGCCGAGGGAGGCCGAGTCGGTGAAGAACCCGCCCACCAGCGGCCCGGCGACGGCCGAGAGCCCGAACAGCGCCCCGATCGGCCCCATGTACCGGGCCCGCTCCCGGGCGGGGACGATGTCGGCGATGATCGCCTGCGACAGGATCATCATCCCGCCGCCGCCCAGGCCCTGGATCCCGCGCCAGACCACGAACCAGGTGAAGTCGGGGGCCAGCGCCGCGCCCAGGCTGGCCACGGTGAACAGCGCGATCGCGACGAGGAACAGGTTGCGCCGTCCCCAGATGTCGCCGAACTTGCCGTAGACCGGCATGACCAGGGTGCTCGCGAGCAGGTAGGCCGTGGTCACCCAGGCCATGTGCGAGACCCCGCCCAGCTCGCCGACGACCGTCGGCATCGCGGTGGAGACGATCGTCTGGTCGAGGCTGGCCACGAGCATGCCGGCCAGCAGGGCGGAGAAGATGACGTTGATCCGCCGGCGGGTGAGCACGAGCGGGGCCGCGCCGGGTGGCGCGGGGACGGCGGTGGACACGCAGGTCTCCTCGGGAGGGTCGGGCACGGGGCGCGGCGGGCGGACGACGTCGTCCGGCCCGGGATCGGGGGAGGTGCGGCTCAGCGCGGCGGAGCGGGCAGGCCCCCGGCCAGCACGTCCCAGGCCTCGTCGACCAGGTCGGTCAGCGGCTCGCGGAACCCGCCGCAGAACCAGCGGTGCAGCGCGGTGCGCATGACGGCCGACGAGGTGGCGGCCAGCAGGCCCGGGTAGAGGTCGGTGCTCGCCTCGGTGCCCGTGCGCTCGGCGATCGCGGCGGCCATGGCGCGCTCCGCCGCCGCGAACCCGGCCGACAGCCGGCCGACGAGCACGGCGGAGGCCTCGACCACCCGCAGGCGCAGGGGCCAGACGTCGGGGTCGGCGGCCATTTCGAGGGCCTGCTCCCGCTGGACGGCGCGCATGGCCTGCAGGGGTGACTCCGCGGCGGGTCGTGCGGTGAAGGCCGCGGCCAGCCGCGCCGGCGCGGCCGGGTCCAGGCCCAGCACCGCGTCGTCCTTGGACGGGAAGTAGTTGAAGAACGTGCGGGGGGAGACGCCGGCGCGTGCGGCGACGTCGTCCACCGACACGCCGTCGAGCCCCCGGTCGGCGACCAGCTCGAGGGCCGCCCGGTGCAGCGCGTCGCGGGTCGCGGCCTTCTTGCGCTCCCGGAGCCCGCTCGTCACGGGAGCATGGTGCCTCGATCTTGCACACGATGCAAGTTTGCAGACGATGCACGGACGTGTCGTGTCCCGGGGACGGCCGCCGGAAATCCGGTGGCGGTGCCGGCACCCGGGCGCGCAGATTCTGTCGGGGGGTCGCAGGACGCTACGGCCCTGCCGAGGAGGGGATGCCCCGTGCCACGTGATCTCGCCATCGAGGCCACCGGGCTGGTCAAGGCCTTCGGTGCCACCCGGGCCGTCGACGGCGTGGATCTCGCGGTGCCGGCCCAGACGGTCTACGGCGTCCTCGGCCCCAACGGCGCCGGGAAGACGACCACCATCCGCATGCTGGCGACGCTGCTGCGGCCCGACGCCGGCAGCGCGCGCGTGCTCGGCCACGACGTGGTCGGCGAGGCCGACGCCGTCCGCGGCGCGATCAGCCTGACCGGCCAGCTCGCCTCGGTCGACGAGGAGCTCACCGGCAGGGAGAACCTGGTGCTGATCGCCCGGCTGCTCGGTCTGGGCCGGGCCGCCGCGCGGGCCCGCGCCGACGAGCTGCTCGAGGCCTTCGGCATCGGCGGGGCCGCCGGGCGGCTGGTGAAGAACTACTCGGGCGGGATGCGCCGCCGGCTCGACATCGCGGCCAGCCTGGTGGTGACCCCGCCCCTGCTGTTCCTCGACGAGCCCACCACCGGCCTGGACCCGCGCTCGCGCACCCAGGTCTGGGAGATCGCCCGCGCGCTGGTCGCCGAGGGCGCGACCATCCTGCTCTGCACGCAGTACCTCGAGGAGGCCGACCAGCTCGCCGACGGCCTCGTGGTCATCGACCGCGGCCGGGTGATCGCCGAGGGCACCCCCGGCCAGCTGCGGGCCTCGGTCGGGAACGGGTCGCTGCACGTGCGGCTCATCGACCCCGCGCAGCGCGCCGAGGCGGCCCGGGTGCTCGAGCAGGCGGTGGGCCCGGTGGTGCTGGAGCCGGACGGCGCCGCCCTGTCGGCCGCCTGCGAGGACGCCGGCCGGGCCGCCGCCGGGGTCGCGGAGCTGGCCCGGGCGGGGGTGGCCCTCGCCGACTTCTCCCTCGACCGGCCGAGCCTGGACGAGGTCTTCCTGGCCCTCACCGGCCACCTGGCCGCCGACGCGGCCCCCGTCCCCGAGGAGCAGCCGTCGTGACCGCCACCAGTGCCGCGTCCGGCACCACGGACACCGTCGCCGTCCGGAGGGCCATCGCCTCGACGCCGCGACCGCCGCGGCCGGGCCGGCTGGCCACCGCGTTGACCTTCGGCTGGCGCGGCATCCTGAAGATCAGGCACGTGCCCGAGCAGTTGCTCGACGTCACGCTGACGCCGGTGATGTTCGTGCTGATGTTCACCTACCTGTTCGGCGGCGCCATCGCCGGGTCCACCAGCGCGTACCTGCAGTACGTGCTGCCGGGGATCCTCGTCATGTCGGTGCTCTTCACCACCGTCTACTCGGGCGTCACGCTGAACACCGACCTCACCAAGGGGGTCGTCGACCGGTTCCGCTCGCTGCCGGTGTGGCGGCCGGCCCCGCTGCTGGGCGCGCTGCTCGGCGACAGCGTCCGCTACGTCATCGCCGGCACGGTCATCCTGGTGCTGGGGTTCGTCCTGGGCTGGCGGCCGGACGGCGGCCTGCCCGGCGCGCTGGCCGCCCTCGGGCTGGTGGTGGTCTTCTCGTTCGGCCTGTCCTGGGTCTTCACGGTGATGGGTCTGCTCCTGCGGGCGCCCAACGCGGTGCTCAACGCCGGCTTCACCGCGCTCTTCCCGCTGACCTTCCTGTCGAACGTCTTCGTCGACCCGGCGACGCTGCCCGGGCCGCTGCGGGCGTTCGTCGACGTCAACCCGATCTCGGTGCTGGTCACCGCGACCCGGTCCCTGGTCGACGGCACGCCGGACGGCACGGCCGTCGCCGTGTCCCTCGCGGTCGCCGCGGGGCTGGCCGCGGTGTTCCTCCCCGTCACGACCCGCCTCTACCGCAGCCGCTGAGCGGGTCCCCGGCCCGGAGGCGCGCCCCGTCGGGTCAGGGGGTGCCGGTCGGGGCGGTGGTCTCCGCCGGTGTCTCGGTGGTGGCCGGTGTCTCCGTCTCCGCCGGTGTCTCGGTCGCGGGTGGGGCCGTGGTGGCCGGTGGCGGGGCCGTGGTGGCCGGTGGCGGGGCCGTGGTGGCCGGTGGCGGGGCCGTGGTGGCCGGTGGCGGGGCCGTGGTGGCCGGTGGCGGGGCCGTGGTGGCCGGTGGCGGGGCCGTGGTGGCCGGTGGCG
>NZ_JBJGYK010000015.1:0-135521 GCF_054049955.1 Geodermatophilus sp. SYSU D00758 | reverse complement strand
GGGGGGGGGGGGGGGGGGGGGGGGGGGGGGGGGGGGGGGGGGGGGGGGGGCGCGCCCCCCCCCCCCCCCCCCCCCCCGGGCGGGGGGGGGGGAGGTGTTGGGCCCCCCCGACCACCCCCCCCGGCCCAGCGCCGCCGAGCGCCGGGCCGCCCCCAGCCTGGCCGCCGCGGTCCGCGACCTGGACAGCCGCCGGGCCCGGTCCCGCCAGCGGATGATCGGTGCCTCGGAGCTCGGCGAGTGCCGGCGGCGGGCGGCCTACCGGGTCGCCCGCCGCCGGCCGACCAACACCCGCACCGGACTGCAGGCCTTCATGGGCACCGAGCTGCACCGCGGGGTGCTGCGCGCCCTGCGCCGCCAGTACGGCGGGTTGACCGAGGTCGCGCTGAAGGGCGAGCAGGTCAAGGGCCGCTGCGACTGGTGGCACGCCCCGGTCGTCGAGGACCTCAAGACCACCTCCCGGTTCGGGTTCGAGCGGGTGCTGACCCGCGGGGTCCCGGTCCGGCACTGGTTCCAGGTCGCCGTCTACGCCTGGCTGCTGCGCACCGGGCAGACCGCCGACCGCCGGCTGCCCGCCGGTGGCGCGCAGGACGTCGAGGGGCTGCGGATCCGCTACCTGTCCCGGGACTCCGGCGAGGACGTCGTCTTCGAGGCCGACCACGACCCCGCGCTCACCGCCGAGGCGATCCTGTGGCTCACCGACGTCTACGCCACCGTGGAGGACGACGGGGTCGACGCCGTCCCCCGCGACGGGTTCGGGCCGGGCGTGGACACCATGTGCGACTGGTGCCCGTTCCTCGACCTGTGCTGGGGCCCGCCGGTCGACCCGGCGAGCGAGGGCGAGGTCTCGCGCCAGTCCCGGCTGACGGTCACCGACGAGGACTACGTCGCCGCCGTCCACGACTACGACGCCTGGCGGGCCGCCGAGAACGAGGCCCGGCGGCACAAGGAGTACGCGCGGGAGCGGCTGCGGGGCCGGTCCGGCCCGGCCGACGACCTGCACTGCGAGTGGACCGGTGGCAGCCTGCGCACGCAGGTGGACAAGGACGCCGCGGTCGAGCGGCTGGCCGAGCTCGGTGAGGTCGTCCCCACCCGGACCGCCCGCAGCCCGCAGACCATCCGCGTCACCCGGAACGGCACCCGGCAGGACTGAGGGCGGCGGCGTCCCGATCCGCAGGGCCCTCGCCGGCCGGCGTCCCGCCGCGGGTGCGGACGACGGCCACGGCGAGCGTCAGGCCCCAGACGAGGAACCAGGCGTCCCACAGGGCGACGTGCCAGCGCAGCGCGACGGGGTCGATGCCGCCGGCCGGGGTGAGGACGCCGGCCAGGGCGGCGGACCCGAGGACGACGTTGGCCCCACCCCAGGCGACCAGCACCGCCGCGGTCGCCGAGGCGAGGACCGCGCGGGGCGGCGTCCGGGACGCGCCGGCCGCCACAGCAACGCGGCCGCGACGGCGGCGGCAGCGAGCTTCGCCGCGACGGTGAGCGCCCCGAGCAGGACCGCCGGCGCCTCGCGGGAGCGGGCCAGCGCCTCGACCGCACCGCCGACGGTGTCGAGCAGGGCGGTGCCCCCGGCTGTCCAGTAGGCGCTGACCGCCGCCGATGCGAGGGCGAGGACGACAGCGGTGAAGACCCACGCCGCGCCCGTACGGCGCTGCCGCTGCGCTGGTCGCTCCGGCATGGTGCCTCTCCCGGTCGGCCGTCGTCCCCGCGTGCCCCCGGACGAACGCCGGGCACGACCGGGGGCTTCCCCGGGGAGCGCTGCGGTGCGCGTCCGCCCCCGCTCTGCACCGCTCCCGTGCCGCCGGGGCCTCAGCCTGGGCGCGAGGCGACCGCATCCAGCCGCCGGCGGACGACGGCGACCTGCTCCGGGGAGCCCATGAGCGCGCCGATCTCGTCCTGCTCGGCCTGCAAGCCCTCGGCGAGCGGCACCCGGCCGGCGAGGTCCAGGAGCCGCTTGGTGGCCCGGGTGGCGCTGCGGCTGTGCCCGGCGATCTCGGCGGCCAGCTCCTGCGCGGCGGCCAGCGGGTTGGCGGCCTCGCGCGTGGCCAGGCCGAGCCGCACCGCCTCGGTGCCCGGCACGCGGCGCCCGGTGAGCGCCAGCTCCTTGGCGACGTCGCGGCCGACCAGCTCGGGCAGCAGCTGGGTCCCGCACATGTCCGGCACCAGCCCCCACCGGACCTCCATCACCGACAGCTGCGCGTCGGGGGCGACGATGCGGATGTCGGCGCCGAGGGCGACCTGCAGCCCGCCGCCGAAGGCGACCCCGTGCACCGCGGCGACCACGGGGGCGGGGACCAGCGACCACACGTGCACGGCCTGCTGGCCACGGGCCCGCGCGGCCCCGAGCGGTTCCCGGGGGACGACGACGCGCCCCGCGCCGCTCTCGGCCATCGCGGCGAACGAGCCGAGGTCCAGCCCGGCGCAGAACGCGCGACCGGAACCGGTGAGCACGACCGCGCCGACGTCGTCCCGCTCGACCAGCTCCCGGCCGGTGGCCACCAGCGCCTCGAACATCGCGGGGTCGAGGGCGTTGAGCTTCTCCGGCCGGTCCAGCCGGACGGTCGCCACGCCGTCGGACACCTCCAGCGCCACCCGGCGCGACCCGTCGTCCACCCGTCGCTGTCTACGGAAGGGGTGACGCCGGTGTCAACCACCGGCCCGTGCGCCGCCCCGGGCGGCGTTCGTCCCCGCGGGGTGACGCGCCGGCCCCCTCGTCCCTGCATCCTCCTCCGGTCGGGCGGGAGGGGGTGCGGTGCCGCGATGAGCCGTGTGGTCGGTCGCGACGCCCAGGAGAGCCTCACGTGGCCGCTGCTCTCGATCGCCGTGGTCATCGCGGCCCAGGTGCTGATCCCCGCCGGCAACCGGGTGGGGCCGCCGCTGGCGGTCCCGGCCGTCGAGGCGGTCGTGCTGCTCGTGCTGCTGGGCATCGCGGCGCGACCCGGCCCCGTCCCGCGGACCGCCCGCACCGTCGTCCTGGCCCTGTTCGGCGTGCTGGTGTGCGCCAACGCCTCCGCGGCGACCCGGCTGGTGGTCCTGGTGCTGGAGGGCGGCGAGGTCGACGGCGCCGTGCTCACCGCCGAGCGGCTGCTCGTCGCGGGCGCCCTCGTCCTGCTCACCAACGTGGTCACCTTCGCGCTGCTCTACTGGCAGCTGGACGGCGGCGGGCCGGCGGGGCGCGTCGCCGAGCACGCACCCCTGCCCGACTTCCAGTTCCCGCAGACCGCCACCCCGGCCCTGGCCGAGCCGGGGTGGCGGCCCCGGTTCGGGGACCACCTGTACCTCGCGTTCACCAACCTGGTGGCCTTCAGCCCGACCGACACGCTGCCGCTGAGCCTGCGGGCCAAGGGGTTGATGGCGCTGCAGTCGGCGATCTCCCTGGGCGTCCTCGTCGTGGTGCTCGCCCGGGTCGTCAACACCCTGCCGGCCTGACCCGGGCGACCCCCGCGTCCGTCACATGTCGAGGCCGCCGTTGACCCCCCACACCTGGCCGGTGACGTACCCGGAGGCGTCCGCGGCGAGGAAGTGCACGATGCGGGCGACCTCCTCGGGGCGGCCGAGCCGACCCATGGGGATCTGCGCGGTGATCTTCTCGAGGACCTTCTCGGGCACCGCCTCGACCATCTCGGTGGCGATGTACCCCGGGGTCACCGTGTTGACCGTCAGCCCGATGCCCTCGCCGAGCTTGCCGGACCGCTGGAGCTGGAAGCAGGCCTCGCGGGCCAGCGTCTTGGTCAGCCCGAACAGGCCCGACTTGGCCGAGGCGTAGTTGGACTGGCCGATGTTGCCCATCTCGCCGATCACCGACGAGATGTTGATGATCCGCCCGGTGCCCCGCTCGAGCATGTGCCGCAGGGCGGCCTGGGAGAGGTAGAAGGCGCCGGAGAGGTTGACGTCGATGACGCGGCGCCAGTCGTCGTCGGTCATCTTGAGCACGGTGCGGTCGGCGGTGATCCCGGCGTTGTTGACCAGGATGTCGAGCCGGCCGTGCTCGTCGATGACCTCCTGGATGGTCCGCCGGCAGTCGTCGGCGTCGCTGATGTCGCCCTTGTGCACGCTGAACCCCTGGTCGGGGAAGTCCGAGCAGAAGGCGGTGCGGAAGCGCTCGGCGGCCTCGTCGTTGCCGCTGTAGCCGGCGGCGACCGCGGCGCCCTGGCTGGCCAGGCTGCGGCAGATCGCCGCGCCGATGCCGCGGGTGCCGCCGGTGACGAAGGCGACCCGGCCGCGCAGCTTGCTGCCGGCGGCCGCCGTGCCGGGCGCGGGCTCGGTCTGGGCGGTGTTCTCGCGGAACTCCGTGGTCGTGCTCGTGGACGAGGTCGTGGTCATGGGTCTCCTCCTCGGCTCGGACGTTCGGTGCGGTTCGGTGCGGTGGTCAGCGGCGGTCGCCGCGGACGTAGGTGCCGGGCGCCGGGCCCAGGGGCGGGTGCGCGGCGCTGCCGGGCTGCGCCGGGGCGGCCCGGCGCGGGCCGCTGCGCTCGGCCAGCCAGGCGGTCCAGTGCTCCCACCAGCTGCCCCGGTGCTCGGTGGCCCCCTCGAGCCAGCGGTCGGGGTCCGGCCCGGTGTCGGGGCCCTCCCGGTAGGAGGCCTTCGCGCCGCCGACCGGGTTGACCATCGACTGGATGTGGCCGGCGTTGGAGAGCACGAACTCCACCCGGCCGCCGAGGACCTGCGTGGTGGCGTAGGCGGCCCGCCACGACACGATGTGGTCGGTGCTGCCGGCCATGGCGTAGGTGTCCACGTCGACCTTGGAGAGGTCCACCGGCGTGCCGAGGACCGTCAGCCCGCCCGGGGTGGCCAGCAGGTTGCCCTCGTAGAGCTCCAGGTACTGGGCGTAGAGCGCGGCCGGCAGCTCCGTGGTGTCGGCGTTCCAGGCCAGGACGTCGAAGGCCGGCGGCTCCTTGCCGAGCAGCCAGTTGTTGACCGCGTAGTTCCACACCAGGTCGTTGGGGCGCAGCCAGGCGAACACCCGGGCCATGTCGCGGCCGGAGTGCACGCCCCGGCGCCGGGCCCGGGCGACGGCCGCGGCCACCGATCGCCGGGAGGCCAGCGCCCCGAGCTGGGTGGGCGCGGAGGTGTCGAGCATGTTGACCAGCAGCGTCAGCGTGCGCACCCGGGACAGCCGCCCGGTGGCCGCCAGGTGGCCCAGGAGCCCGGCCGCCGTCATCCCCCCGGCGCACAGGCCGAGGACGTGCGCGCACGGCCGGCCGGTGATCTCCTCCACCGCGTCCAGGGCCTCCAGCAGGGCGCCGGCGTAGGTGGAGAGGTCCCAGTCGGCGTGCTCCCGGCCGGGGTTGCGCCAGCTGACGGTGAACCAGTGCACGCCCTGCCCGACCGCGTACTCGACGAGCGAGCGCCCGGGCGCCAGGTCGAGGACGTAGTACTTGTTGATCTGCGGGGGCACGTAGACCAGCGGCACCTCGTGCACCGTGTCGGTGGTCGGGCTGTACTCGATGAGCTCGAGCACCTCGTTGCGGAACACGACCTGCCCGGGCGTCGCGGCCAGGTTCTCGCCGACGACGAAGGGCCGGCGGTCGACCGTGCTGGGCATGCCGCCGTTGTGCCGCAGGTCGGAGAGGAGGTGCCGGGCGCCGGTCAGCAGCGAGCCGCCGCCGGTGTCGATTACCCGCTTGAGGACGGCGGGCTGCAGCGGGTTGTTGGTCGGGGCCAGGGCCTCGGTGATGATCCCGACGGCGAACCGGCCGCGCATCTCGCTCTTGACGTCGAGGTCGGCCTCCTCGATGGCGCGGTCGACCGCCGCGGTCACCGCCAGGTAGGTCTGCTGCATCCGCCGGTAGGCCGGGTTGCCCTGCCACGCCGGGTCGGCCCAGCGCTTGTCCCCGCGGGCCGGGGCGAGCTCCGAGCGGCCGGCGGCCACCAGCGCGAGGTCGCGGGCGAGCAGGCCGAGCTGCCGGGCGACCACCCGCGGCCGCAGCCCGAGGCGGGTGAGCAGCCGCCCGGCGGCGGCGAGCACCTGGCGGACGTTGAGCCCCACGAAGGGGTTGGCGCCGAGCACGGCCTCGGCGGCGGCCTCCTCCAGCAGCCCCGGCGGCGGCTCGGCGCCCTGGCGGGCCGCGCCGCCGTCCCGCGCTCCAGCGGTCCTCGTGGGCTCGCTGACCATGTCGCCTCCCCCTGGCCGCCGCTGCGGGCGGCCGAGTCGCCGGGTGACCTTGTGATCGAGGTCACACGCTAGTGGCACGGCGCCGACCGCGCTGCGGGCGCGGGGTCGAGCGTGCCGGAGCGACCCCGCGACACGCCCGCGGGCCTACAGTCGTGAGCGGTCTCACACGACGGTGTGGCGGGACCGCGGGACGGGAGCAGGCGCATGACCGAGACGCCCACGGGGGCCGAGGACCCGCTCGCCGAGCCGGAGGCGGAGTTCTTCCCGACGGCCGAGGTGCCGAGCCCGCCGACCCTGGCCGGGCGCGCGGTGGCCAGCGCCCTCGCCATCGGCCGGGTGGGGCTCACGGAGGGCTGGCGCTACTGGTCACGGCTGCCGCGCCGCGGGTTCCCGCCCCTGACGGTGCTCGCCGACCTCGGCCGGTGGGCCGCGATCGTCCTCGACCGCCGCCCACCGGTCTGGCACAGCCCGAACGCGGTCGTCTGGACCACGCCCATCGCCCGCCTGCGCGACTTCACCGACGGGGCGGGCGACGACGTCGTCCCCACGCTGCTGCTGCCGCCGCAGGCCGGGCACGACTCCTGCATCGTCGACTTCAGCCCGCAGCAGAGCCAGGTCCGGGCGGCCCGGGCCGCCGGGCTGACCGCGCTGTGGTCCCTCGACTGGATCGGCGCCACGTACGAGACCCGCGACGCGGGCATCGAGGACTACGTCGCCGTCGTCGACCGGGCCGTCGAGACGCTGGGCGGCCGGGTCAACCTGGTCGGCGACTGCCAGGGCGGGTGGCTCGCGGCCGTCTACGCCGCGCTGCACCCCGGCAAGGTGCACACGCTGACCCTGGCCGGGGCCCCGATCGACACCGTCATCGGCGCCCCCCACATCGGGGACTGGATCGGCGTGCTCGAGGCCGGGGACATGGCCTTCTACCGCGCGCTGGTGGCCAGCGGCGGCGGGGTGCTGCCCGGCCGGTACCAGCTCGGCGGGTTCATCGCGCTCAAGCCGGAGTCGGAGGTGGAGCGCCAGCTGCAGCTGCTCACCCACCTCGACGACCCCGACCACGTGGCCCGCTACCGGGAGTTCGAGGACTGGTTCAAGCACACCCAGGACGTCGCCGGCGCGTTCTACCTCTGGATCGTGCAGCACCTGTTCCGCGACAACGAGCTGGTGCGCGGCGAGCTCGTGGTGGGCGGGGAGCGGGTCGACCTCGCCCGGATCACCTGCCCGCTGCACCTGCTCGGCGGGGCCACCGACCACATCACCCCGCCGGCCCAGGTCTTCGCCGCCGCCGCCCACGTCGGGACGCCGCCCGGCGACGTCCGCACCGCGACCACCGCCGGCGGGCACCTCGGGCTGTTCATGGGCACCGAGGCGCTGCGCGACCACTGGCCGGTCATCTTCGCCGGCATCGCCCGGCGCAGCCGCCGCGCCGCCGGGGTCGCCTCCTAGCGTCCCGTGCCCCCGCGACCCGGGCCCCGGCGCCCGGTGCCGCTGCGGACCACGCGCAGGACCTCGAGGGTCAGGTCCCGCTGGGCCTTCAGCACCTCCGCGGCGACGTCGAAGGAGGCGCGCACGGCGGTCTCCGGGTCGGGCACCACCTCACCCAGCTGCCGCAGCGCGCCGGCCCAGGCCCGGGCCGCGCCCGTGACGGCGTGCCCGCCCTGCTCGGCGAGGTGGGTGACGCGGTCGAGCAGGGGTGCGGCGGCCATCGCGGGCTCCTCCCTGGCGGTGGGACGGGGTGGTGCGGGTGGTCCGGCCATCCTGCCGGGCCGGGCGGTGCGCGGAGGGGGCCCGCGCGCGGCGCGGGCCCACGGCATGCTCTGCCGGGGACGACGGTCCCGGGCAGGGGAGGGGCGCCGGTGGGCGAGACGAGGGTGACCAGCCGCGACGGCACGGTGCTGCGGGCCTGGAGCAACGACGGGACGGGCGCGCCGGTGCTCGTGTGCAACGGGCTGGGCACCCCGCCGCAGGCGTGGCCGGGCGTCGTGGCCCGCGACAGCGGCTTCCGGGTGGTGACGTGGTACCAGCGGGGGCTGGGGGGCTCCGACCGGCCGCGCGACCGCTCCCGGGTGCGGGTGGAGGACCACGCGGACGACGCACGGGCGGTGCTCGACGCGTACGGCCTCGACTCGGCGCTCCTGGTCGGCTGGTCGCTCGGGGTCAACGTGGCCTTCGAGCTCGCCCTGGCGGACCCGGGGCGGGTGTCCGGCGTCCTCGCGGTGGCCGGCGTCCCCGGCGGCAGCCTCTCCGCGATGTTCGGCCCCCAGGGCGTGCCCCGCCCCCTCCGGGCGCCGCTGGGCAGGCTCAGCTCCCGCCTGCTGCCCCTCGTCGGCCCCGTGCTGCCGGTGCTGGCGGCCAGCCTGCCGTCGGGGCCGAGCGCCTTCTCCGCCGACGCGCTGCGCGGCCCGGCGCGCGAGGCCGCGCACCCCGCGGCCCTGGCCACGGTGCTGCGCGAGTTCTCCCGGCACGACTGGTCGTGGTTCCGGCACCTCGCGGTCGCCGCCGGTGACCACGCCCCGCTCGACGTCGCCCGGGTGCGCTGCCCGGTGACCTTCCTCGCCGGCCGCTTCGACTCCCTCGTCGACGTCGAGGACGTGCGGGCCGCCGCCCGGGCGGTCCCCGGCGCCCGCTTCCGGGAGCTGCTCGGCACCCACTTCCTCCCGCTGCAGTACCCCGAGGTCATGACCGCGGAGCTGCGCGCGCTGCAGGCGCACGGCGGGGCCCGTTGACCCGCCCGGCGGCTCGGCGGGGCGCGTTGACCCGCCCGGCGGCTCGGCGGGGCCCGTTGACCCGCCCGGCGGCTCAGCGGCCGGTGAGCAGGTCCGCGACGCGTGTGATCCGGCTGGGCCGGCGCAGGCCGGCCGCCTCCCGCCGGTCCGCTGCCCGGTAGAGGGCGTACATCGACCGGACCCCGAGCCAGCGCAGCGGCTCGGGCTCCCACCGGCGGACCGGGCGGTCGGTCCAGGGCAGGGACGCCGCCTCGGTGTCCCGGCCCAGCACCAGGTCGGCGAGGGTGCGCGCGGCCAGGTAGGTGGTCGTCAGGCCGCTGCCGACGTACCCGCCGGCCCAGCCCAGGCCGGTCCGCCGGTCGAGGGTCACGCTGGCGCACCAGTCCCGGGGGACGCCGAGGACCCCGCACCAGGCGTGCGCCAGCGGGACGTCGAGGGTGGCGGGGAACTGGTTGTGCAGGACGGCGGTGAGGGCCTCGACCGTCCGGCGCCGGGTCACGCCGTCGGTGTCGGTGCGCGAGCCGAACCGGTAGGGGACGCCGCGGCCGCCGATCGCGATGCGCCCGTCGGCGGTCCGCTGCGCGTAGCTGTAGGCGTTCGCGCCGTCCCCGACCAGCTCCGCGCCGGCCCAGCCGATCTCCGCCCGGGCCGACGCCGGGAGCGGCTCGGTGACCACCATCGAGCTGTTCATCGGCAGCCACGCCCGCCGGTGCCCCGGCAGCGCGGCGGTCCAGCCCTCGAGGCAGCGCAGCACGACGTCGGCGCGGACGGTCCCGTGCCGGGTGACCGCGCGGCCGGGGGAGACCGCGGTGACCTCGGTGCCCTCGTGCACGGTCACGCCGCGCCGGCGCACCGCGTCGGCCAGCCCGCGGACCAGCGCCGCCGGCTGCACGCGGGCACCGTGCGGGCTGTGCACCGCGCCCAGCGCACCCTCCACGCGCACCCGGTCGCGCACCTCGCCGCGGGTCAGCCAGCGGGAGTGGTCGGCGCCGATGCCCCAGGCGCGGTGGTGGTCGAGCGCCGCCCGAAGGCGCGCCTGCTGGGGCTCCGACCGCGCCACGAGCAGGACGCCGTCCTTGGCGACGTCGGCGTCGATGCCCTCCCGTCGGCAGACGGCGATGACCTCGTCGACGGCCCGCTCCATCGCCCGGACCAGGCGGCGCACGCCGTCCCGGCCGCCGGTGGCGGCGTAGCGGTCGAGGTCCCCGGACAGCTCGGCGGACAGCCAGCCGCCGTTGCGGCCGGAGGCGCCGAAGCCGGCGAACTCCTTCTCCAGGACGACGACCCGCAGGTCCGGCCGGGCCCCGGCGAGGTGGTAGGCGGTCCACAGGCCGGTGAGGCCCCCGCCGACGACGCACACGTCGGCGGTCCGGTCGCCGGGCAGCGCGGGGCCGCGCTCGGGGACGCCGAGCTGCTGCCACCAGAACGACACCCCGCCGTTGGGGACGCCGCCCTCGGCGCGGGTGCGGTACCTGCGGGTGCTCACTGCCCCGGTCAGCCGGCTGCGAGGAGCGCCTCGACCCGGCCGGCGACCGCGAGGAGGGCGGCGTCGTCCCCCGGCAGCGCCTCCAGCGAGACCCCGATCGGCAGGCCGGCCGCCGTGGCGCCCGCCGGCAGCGAGATCGCGGGCATGCCGGCGGTCGACCCGGGGCCGGTGTTGCGGATGGTGGTGAGGAAGACCGGCACCTGCCGGCCGTTGAGCTCGGTGGTCTCGTCGTCCCCGACCGGCGGGGCGGGCAGCGGGACCGTCGGGTAGACCAGCGCGTCGAGCCGCTCGCCGCCCGCGGGGCGCAGCGCCGCGGCGTAGGCCTGCCGCAGCCGCGCGCGGACGTCCAGGTTCTGCCGGTACAGCTCCTCGGTGACGCTCCCGGAGGCGGCGATCTCCAGGGCGGCGCGGACATCGGGGGAGGCCACCTGCTCGATCACGTCGGCCAGCGTCAGCCGGCTCTCCGGCCCGGGGAGCGTGGCCAGGTAGGCGGGCAGCTCGCGGGCGATCTCGAAGAACACGATGGGGAAGCCGCACTCGGCGTCGAGGGCGTGGGCGTCGGCGACGTCCACCTCGACCAGCCGCACCCCCGCGTCCGCGAGCCGGTCGAGCGCCCGCCGGGCGGTGTCGGCCACCTCCGGGTGCAGGTCGTCGTAGAAGCCGGTGCGGGGGACGCCCAGCCGCAGCGGGCGGTCCGGCTCCGCGCCGGCGGCCTCCCCGGTGACCGCCTGGTCGACGAGGACGGCGTCGGCGACGCACGTGGCCAGGACGCCGGCGGTGTCGCGGGTGCTGGAGATCGGCACGGTGCGCCCGGTGCCCCACCGGCCGACCGTCGGCCGCCAGCCGACCAGCCCGCAGTGCGCGGCCGGGACCCGCACCGACCCGCCGGTGTCGGTGCCGAGCGCGATGGGGACGACGCCGGTGGCGACCGCGACCGCCGAGCCGCCCGAGGACCCGCCGGCCGACCGGCTCGGGTCGTGGGGGTTGCGGACCGGGCCGAAGGCGGCGTTGTTGCTGGTGATCCCGAGCGCGAGCTCGTGCAGGTTCGTCTTCCCGACCACCGCGGCCCCGGCCGCCCGCAGCCGGGCGACCGCGTGCTGGTCGTGGGCCGGGCGGGAGTGCCGCAGCGCCGGCGTGCCGCCGGTGGTCGGCAGGTCCTGGGTGTCGAGGTTGTCCTTGACCGCGAGCGGGACGCCGGCCAGCGGGCCGTCCCCGCCCGCGGCGCTGTCGGCGATCGTGGTGAAGGCGCCGAGCGCGGCGACCCCCCGCGCCCGCTCCAGGCTCGCGGCCACGACGTCCGCGGCCGAGGAGCCGGCGATCCGCTGCCGGACCTCGTCGAGCCCCGCCCTGTCGTCGATCCCCGTCCTGTCGTCGAGCCCCGCCCTGTCGTCGATCCCCGTCCTGTCGTCGAGCCCTGCCCTGTCGTCGAGCCCCGCCATGCCGCCCCCTTCCGCCGTCCCGGAGACTGCCACACCCGGATGGCCGGGGGCTGCGGCCGGACGGCCCCTGACCTAGCCTCGGTCCGGTCCCCGGGGCGGTTCCCCGGGACGGTGAGGAGGGTCCCGTGAGCGACCACGTCTACCGGCTCAGCGAGGTCGTCGGCAGCAGCACCACCAGCATCGACGACGCGATCAGGACGGCCATCCGCAAGGCGGCCGAGACGGTCCGCAACATCGAGTGGTTCGAGACCCAGCAGGTCCGCGGGCAGGTGGTGAACGGCGACGTCGCGCACTTCCAGGTCGTCCTGAAGATCGGCTTCCGGGTCGACTGAGGCCCCTCAGCCGCTGACCCGCTTGTACGGGTCCGGTGGGGCCGCTCCCGCGGCGACGATCCGCGCCGACCAGCCGTCGAGCTGCTCGACCAGGCCGGGCAGGTCGGGGCCGATCGCCGCCACCAGCGGCGCCATGGCCGCCTCGGTCCGCGCCTCGACGTCGTCCCGGAGCCGCCGGCCCTCGGGGGTGAGCGCGCCGCCGGCGACCAGCCCGCGGTCGGCCAGCGCGGCGTCCGCCGCGGCCAGCGCCTCCGCCGACCAGCCCCGGGTCGCGGCGTAGGCGGTCGGTTCCCACCCCACCCAGTACTCGGTGAGCAGGTTGGTCTCGATCCCGCGCAGCCCCGCGGCCACGCAGGCGGCCAGGTGCACGTCGCCGCGGTGCTCCCGCAGCAGGGTGACCGCGTGCCACAGCCGGCCGAGGGGGTCGTCGGGCCAGGGCAGGGAGACCAGCCCGGCGAACAGCGGCCGGCCGGTCAGGTCCGCCGCGGCGAGGTCGGTGGCGCGGCGCAGCTGGTCGACGGCGGCGGTCACGTCGGCGTCGGGGAGCAGCGCGCGCAGCGAGGCGGCCGAGCCCTCGGCGCGGGCGGCCAGCACCTGCTCGCGGGTCGCCGCCGCACGCCCGGCCGCGTAGGCCGCGGTCACCAGCCCCGGCTCGAACACGCCGAAGGCGGCGACGACCACCTCCGGGCTGGGCTCGCCCATCGGCGCGGCCCGGGCCCAGACGTAGCCGCTGAGGAAGTCCAGCCCGAGGGCCTCGAAGCGCTCGTGCACCGCGCGACCCCAGAAGGTGATCGTCGCGACGGGCTCGGCGGCGTCGCGCAACCGGCGGGCCGGGGAGTCCGGGACCCGGGGGGCCGGGCGTCCCTCGGGCGGCGGGACGAGGAAGACGGCCTGTGCCTGGGCGTGGTCCATGCTGCATCGTGCTCCCGGCGGGCACCCGCTGCGAGGGGCCGGCACCGGGGAGGACGCATGCTGCTGGACGGGCGGGTCGCCGCCGTGACCGGGGCCGGGACCGGGATCGGCCGGGCCATCGCGCTGCGGCTGGCCGCCGAGGGGGCCGACGTCGTCCTCACCGGGCGGTCCACCGGGGCGATGGAGCAGGTCGCCGCGGAGGTGCAGGCGGCCGGGCGGCGGGCGCTCGCCGCCCCCCTGGACCTGCGCGACCCCGCCTCGGTCGAGGCCGCCGCGCGGACGGCGGACGAGGCGTTCGGCCCGGTGGACGTGCTGGTCTGCAACAGCGGGGTCGGCGGTCCCAGCGTCCCCCTCGTGGAGATGCCGCTGGCGGAGTGGGAGGACACCCTCCGGGTCAACGTGACCGGCACGATGCTGACCTGCCGAGCGTTCCTGCCCGGCATGCTGGCCCGCGGCTCGGGCTCCGTCGTCGTCATCGGCTCGGTCACGGGCAAGCGCCCGCTGGTCGACCGGACGGCCTACGCCGCCTCCAAGACGGCGCTCATCGGGCTCGTGCGCACGCTCGCCTGGGAGGTCGGCCCGTCCGGCGTCCGGGTCAACCTGGTGTCCCCGGGCGGGGTCGAGGGCCCGCGGATCGCGTGGGTGCTCGAGCAGCAGGCGGCCGCCCGCGGCATCCCGGTCGAGCAGGCCCGCGCCGAGTTCACCTCCGGCGCACCGCTGCAGCGGCTGGTCGAGGCCGGGGAGGTGGCCGCCGCGGTCGCCTTCCTCGCCTCCCCGGGCGCGGCGGGCATCACCGGTGAGGACCTCAACGTGTCCGCCGGGCTGGTCATGTACTGACCCCCCGCACCCCGGTTCCCGTGCCCCGTGGGGGCCGGCGTCAGCGGCCCTGGCGCTCCCGGTACCGGGCGGCCCGCCGGGCGGCAGCGGCCCGGCGACGCGCCGAGTCCTCCGCCTCCCGGGTGCGGGCGGACTCCTCCCGCACGGCGGTCGCGGTGCCCGCCGGGTAGCCGGCCTTGACCACCCGGTTCTCCGTCGCCTCCGGCATGTAGGCCAGCGAGAAGATGAGCCCGAGGGCGACGCCGCCCAGTGCCGCCATGCCGCGGATCCAGAACGGGCCGGGGACGACGAGCAGGACCACGGCGATCGGGACCGCCATCTGCACCATGGCCCGGCCGACGTGCCGCAGGGCCCAGGTCCGGGTCGTGGTGTCGTGCAGCACCCAGGTGCGGTGCCGCTCGGGGAGGCCGCCGCCCAGGGCGTACCAGAGCCAGCGCAGCACCCCCGGCCGCTGCAGGGCCGGCTGCGTCACGGGGTCCACTCGGGCTCGTGCCCCTCCCGCCGGTGGCGCTCCGGAGTCCCTCCCGGCTCCCGGCGCTCCAGCGCCCCCTGGGCGGCGGCGATGACCCGGGTGAGCGCCCCGTGCAGGGAGACCAGGTCCTCCACAGGCAGGCCGAGGTGCGCCACGATGCCCGCCGGGATCTCCTCGGCCCGGGCCCGCAGCGCCCGCCCCTCCTCGGTGAGCGCGATGGCGAGGGCCCGCTCGTCTCGAGGGTCGCGGTCCCGGCGGACGAGGCCCGCTACCTCCAGCCGCTTGACCAGCGGGGAGAGGGTTCCGGGGTCGAGCTGGAGCAGGCGGCTGAGGTCCCGGATGGCCAGCGGCCCGTGCTGCCAGAGCGCGAGCATCACGAGGTACTGCGGGTGCGTGAGGCCCATCGGCTCGAGCCAGGGGCGGTACACGGCCACGACGGTGCGGGCGGCCACGGAGAGCGCGTAGCACACCTGCTGGTCGAGGGCGAGCGGGTCCGGTGGGGCCGCCGGGTCGGTCGTCGTCCGCACACCGCCGACGGTACACGCGTGGTGCACCAACGATTGGTGGTCCAAGCGTCCACCGACCTGCGACCCGCCGGCGGTCGCCCTACGGTGGGCGGCACCGTGCGTGACCGTCCGACCAGGAGGCGTCGTGGCCGTCTTCCGGATCCTCGAGGCGAGGGCGCGTCCCGGCGCGATCGACCGCCTCGCCGAGCTCCTCGTCCGCCAGAACGAGCGGGTGGTCTCATCGACCCCCGGTGCGCTGTTCGCGCAGGCGCTGCGCAGCGGCGACCAGGTGCTCGCCGTCTCGAGCTGGCGCAGCGCCGACGACGTCGCGCGCTACCTGGACCAGGAGGTGACGCAGGCCTTCTACCGGGCCCTGACCGACCTGCTCATGGGGACGCCGAGCGTCCGCACGTACGAGGTGCTGGGGTCCGGCGGCACCGACGGCGGCGCCGCGGCGTGGACGGACGGCGGTGCGGCCGGGGACGGTGGTCCGCGGTGAGCTGGTACTACCCGAAGGGCTGGACCGACCAGGAGGACGGCGTCGAGCAGGTCCTCATCCACTACGTCTGCACGCCGCCGGGGCAGTACCCCGACTGGTCCTGGGGGCACGGGTCCCGTGTCCTGGAGGACCGCGGCGGGTACCCGCGCACCCGGCTGAAGGTGCTGCGGATGCCCCGCGAGGTCTGGGACGTGGAGCACGGGTGGTCGACCCCGGAGTACCGCTTCCACTACTACTTCGAGGTCTTCCAGGACGGCGCCCGCTGGACGACGGACCTGTTCAGCGAGGACATCGTCTACCGCGACCTCGAGTACGTCGACGACCACGGCTGGGCGACCAACATCTGCATCTACTGGTCGGTGGGGGACTGGGGCGCCCCCGTCTACAGCCCGATGGAGGACCCCCGCTTCCCCGCGGACTCCGAGTTCCGGTCGACCCGGTACTACTCGTACTGGGACAAGGACCGCTTCCACCACGACAAGTTCCACATGCTGCAGGCGATGGAGCGGCCGCACCGCTGGCAGGCCCGCATGTACGGGCCGCGCGGGGCCACGCTCGTGCAGCAGTACCACATCGGCCGCATGCACCCGCCGGAGGAGAAGGACGAGTTCTGGCTGGGTCCGGACGGCCGGTCCGCGCCCGGCGGCAACTGGTGGGTCCACCACCTGTGAGGACGGGAGACCCGTGAGCGAACTGACCGCCGGCGCGGCCGAGGCCCGGCGCGCCGGGGCCGATCAGCTGTTCGGCCTGCGCAAGACGTGGTGGGACCCCGCACCCGGGATCGAGATGGTGCAGATCCACTTCGCGTGGACGGCTCCGGGCGCGGAGCCGGACTGGGAGTCGGCCGAGTCCCGGGTGATGACGCCGGACGAGGTCTCCCGGCGGCGGACGGCGGTCCTCGAGGTGCCCCGGGAGCTGGACGGCAGCCGGGAGTACCTGCTGCACCACTTCTTCTACGTGGTGCGCGGCACCGAGTGGGTCAGCTCCCCGGTCTTCACCGAGGAGATCGTCACCCGCGAGCTGACCTGGACCGACGAGGCCGGCGACTGGACGCACGTGGGCATCGGCTGGGGTGTGTCCCCCGGCGATCCCGGGCTGGCTGCACCGAACTACACCGCCGCCGCGATGGACGGGCTGACCTTCGAGGACGCCGGCGCCGGCGCGCCCCCCGAGCCGCCCCCCGTCCACGAGTTCGTCCGGGCGCAGCCGCTGCCGCACGTCTTCCGGGGTCTGGTGTGGGGGCCGCGGGGGGCCGACGTGCGCTACGTCGTCCACCTGGTCCGTGCGGGGAGCCCGCGACCCGAGGAGGACGCGGAGACCTGGGAGGACAACGGCGGGGCCGGGTGGACGATCACCCTGTGAGCGCGGTCCTGCCCCTGACGTGGGCGTCGCCGGTGGGGGAGCGGACGCCGGCCGGCCGGGTGCGTTACCGAGGGAGCCTCGCCGGCGCCGACCGGCCGCTGCACCTGCACCTCGGTTTCGACGGCGCGGGCCCCCCGTTCACCGCCGTCCCCCTGGAGCGCGCCGACGACGGCAGCTGGGTGGGGGAGGTGCCGGACACCGGCGGCCACGTCCTGCTCGACGGCGCCGTCGCCACCGCCGACGGCGAGTGGGACAACAACGGCGGGACCGACCACCGGCTCTGGATCGGCCTGGACCCGGTCGACTCCCACGTGCACGTGCGGACACCCGGCCTGGACCAGATGGGGTTCGAGAGCCTGCGGGTCGCCCTGACCTCCGGGGGGATGACGCACGCGCTGGTGTCCTGGCAGGACAACGCCTTCGTCGACGGGGTCACCGCGGGGGTGCCCTGGCTGACCCGGCTGGTGTGGGTCAGCCCGGGCGGACCGGACCCGGACGAGGTCCGCCGGCGGCTGGCCGACGGCGCGGTCGGCCTGAAGCTGCACCCCTCCTACGACGAGTACCCGGCCGACACCCCGGCGCTGGACCCGTTCCTCCGGGTCGCGGCCGAGGCGGGCGTGCCGGTCACCGTGCACACCGCGCCGGGGCCGTCGGACCCCGACCTGATCCGCCGGCTGGCCGAGCGGTTCCCCACGGTGCCCGTCGTGCTCTACCACACCTTCCTCGGTCTCCCGGAGGGCCGGCGGCGGGCCGCCCGGCACGCCCGTGAGCTGCCGAACCTCCACCTGGAGACGTCGTGGTGCCGCTCGGACGAGGTGCGGCGGCTGATCGACGAGGTGGGGCCCGAGCGGGTGCTGTTCGGGTCGGACGCGGCGGTCGACGGGCCGGCCCACTTCGTCCGGACGCCGCCGAACATCGAGCTGACCGAGAACTACAACGCCGCCCTGCTGCGGCTGGCCCGCCTGCTCGAGCCGGCCGTCCTGCGGGCCTTCCTCGAGAACAACACGCGGCGGCTGTTCGGGCTCCCCGCGGCGGTGCCCGAGCCGGCCGTGGAGCCGGCGGTCGCTGCCGAGCCGGTGCCCGCTGGGCCGGGGCGTGCCCGGGTCGCCGTCGCGGCCCGGGCCCCGGACGTCGGCACGCTCTTCCCCGATGCGCTCGCCCAGGCCCAGCGCGTGGTCGCCGGTGTGACCGCCGACCACCTGTCGCTGCCCACCCCCTGCGCGGACTGGGACGTGCGGGCGCTGCTCGGGCACCTGCTGGCCGCGGTGCGGCGGGCCGAGCGGGTGGCGCGGGGGCGGGCGGCCTCCTCCGTGCCGGTGGTCGCCGTCGTCGACTCGCGCGGGCGCTGGGCGTCCACCTTCGCGGCCTCCGCGGGACGGGCCCGCGAGGCGTGGGCAGCGGACGACGCACCGGCCGACGTCCCGGCCCCCTGGGGGGCGGTGCCGGCGCCGGCCGGTCTGTCGGGGTTCGTGCTGGAGGTCGTCGCGCACACGCACGACCTGGCCGTCGCGACGTCGTCCGGCGCGCGACTGGAGGAGGGGCTCGCGGTCGCTGCGCTCGACATCGCCGAGCGGCTGGTCCCACCGGGGCTCCGCGGGGAGTCGGGGGCCTTCGGCGGACCGGTGCCGGTTCCGGCGGACGCCGGCCCCTACGACCACCTCGCGGCCTTCCTGGGGCGCGCGCCGAGCTGAGGCCCCGACGGCTCCCTTGGCTCGAAGCACTGCTGCTTGACCTGCGGCTTCCTCGTCCGCAGCGGTTGTCCGGCTCGGCGTTCGAACGTGTGATCGGTACATGTCAGCCGTCGCGGACCCGGTCGCCGCTGCGCCCGCCGATCCGGCGGCCGCAGCGGCGGCGCCGGCGGCGGGGTGGGAGTCCGGGCCGCTGGGGGTGGTGCAGGCCGCGGAGCGGGAGATGGGCCGTCTGGTGGCGGTGCAGGCGACCGCGGTGGCGGAGTTCGCCGAGGCCCGGCCGGCCTCGGTCGATCGGCCGCAGGGGCAGCGCGGAGCGATGAGCGCCGAGCGCGGGGCGGGGCGCCCGGAGCTGCTGCGGGCGGTGAGCGAGTGGGCGAGTCCGGAGCTGGCGGTGGCGTTGTCGTGCACCGAGCGGTCGGCCGGGCTGCCGCTCGAGCGGTCGCTGACGCGGTGCACCGGCTGCCGGGAGCCCCCGCGGCGCTGCGGGACGGTCGCTGCACCGCGGGCAGCTGTGGGTGCTCCTGGACCTGGTGGCACCGGTCGCCGATGACGCGGTGCGCGCGGAGGTGGAGGCCGGGTTGCTGGCCTGGCTGGCCGGGCGCACCGCCGGCGGGCGGATCACCACTCCGGCGCAGCTGCGGGACAAGGCGCGGCGGGTGCTGCTCCGGCGCGGGCTGCGGCAGGCCGTGCAGGAGCTGGCCCGGGCCACCCGGGAACGTGGCAGCGTGGGCTCGTGGACCGAGCCGGCGTGATGCAGTGGGTCACCGACTACGAGCGCGCGTGGCGCGAGGGTGACGTCGCCGGGGTCGCTCGGCTGTTCACCGACGACGCTCGGTACCGGCGCTCGCCCTACGAGCCGTCGAAGGTCGGTCACGCGGAGATCCAGGGGTTCTGGCGGGACGACGAGGGCAGGACGTTCACGGTGACCGCGGAGCCGGTCGCGGTCGAGGGACGCGATGCGGTGGTCCGGCTGGAGGTGCGGTACGGCGACCCGGAGCCCCAGCAGTACCGGGACCTGTGGGTGCTGCGCTTCGCAGGGGACGGCCGGGTCGAGGACTTCGAGGAGTGGGCGTACTGGCCGGGCAGGCCGTACACCGCGGAGGCCGGATCGGCCGGGTGAGGCAGCGCCCGGCGGGGCGGAGCACCGTCACCAGGCGGGTCCCGGGGGTGCGGGAGGTCAGGTGACGTCCGCGGGACCGTACGACCCGGCGTCGGGGTGCAGGCGGCTGTGCTCGGAGCCGGGCACGGAGCAACCCCGCTCGGCGTAGGGGAAGCCGTCGAGCTCGGTCGTCACCGGCCGCAGCTGGTGGTAGGAACGGATCTCCCGGATCAGCCCGTCGGCGCAGGTGAACCACTCGGTGCCTCGGGTGGCGACCCGCGCCGGAGCGCTCTCGGGCAGCCACCACATCGTCCACTCGATGACCGCCTGCTCCGGGGTGGCGCAGATGCTCTCCGCGACCCAGCGGGCCTGGAGCATCCGGGCCACCTTGCGCCAGTAGCGGGCGAGGTGCTCGGCCCCGGCCACGGCCGCGGAGCCGGTGTTCGGCGCCAGGAACCAGTGGACGACGTCCGGGTGCAGCGTCTCCCGCACCAGGTCGACGTCACCGGCGCTGCAGCCGTCGTAGTAGCGGGTGATCAACGCGGTCCAGGCGGCGGTGGGGTCGGGTGCCGTCCGGGGGTCGGCGAGGGCTGCCACGGGTGTCCTCCCGGTCCTGGGGCCGGCGGTGCCGGCCGGGCGCGGGCGCCGTACCCGGGTCGCCCCGGCCCGACGCGGCCGCGCAGCCCTCGGACGCGCCGGTGCCCGGCGGACGGGCGTCCCGCCGGGCACCGGCTGGCGGTCAGGCGTTCTGGGGGAAGCCCAGGTTCAGCCCGCCGTGGCTGGGGTCCAGCCACCGGGAGGTGATGACCTTGCCGCGGGTGAAGAAGTGCACGCCCTCGGCGCCGTGCGCGTGGGAGTCGCCGAACAGGCTGTTCTTCCACCCGCCGAAGGAGTAGTAGGCCATCGGCACCGGGATCGGCACGTTGATGCCGATCATCCCGACCTCCACCTCGTTGGCGAACCGGCGGGCGGCACCGCCGTCGTTGGTGAAGATCGCGGTCCCGTTGCCGTACTCGTTGCCGTTGACCAGCGCGAGGGCCTCCTCGTAGGTGTCGGTGCGCAGCACCGACAGCACCGGGCCGAAGATCTCGTCGGTGTAGACGCTCATGTGCGGCTGCACGTGGTCGAGCAGCGTCGGGCCCAGCCAGAAGCCGTCCTCGCCACCGTCGGGCTGCACCTGTCGGCCGTCGACGACGACCTTGGCGCCCTCCTCCTCGCCGGCGTCGACGTAGGAGGCGACGCGGTCCCGGTGCTTCCGGCTGATCAGCGGGCCCATGTCGCAGCCCTTGCGCCCGTCGCCGGTGCGCAGCGTGTGGGCGCGCTCGGTGATCCGCGCGACGAGGTCGTCACCGATCCCCCCGACGGCCACGACCGCGCTGATGGCCATGCAGCGCTCGCCGGCCGAGCCGAAGCCGGAGTTGATGGCCTGGTCGGCGGCCAGGTCCAGGTCGGCGTCCGGCAGGACGATCATGTGGTTCTTGGCCCCGCCGAGGGCCTGCACCCGCTTGCCGTGCCGCGTGCCGGTCTCGTACACGTAGCGCGCGATGGCGGTGGAGCCGACGAAGGAGACCGACTGGATGTCGGGGTGCTCCAGCAGCCGGTCGACGGCGACCTTGTCGCCCTGGGCGACGTTGAACACGCCGTCGGGCAGCCCGGCCTCCTTCCACAGCTCGGCGATCCACAGCGCCGCCGACGGGTCCTGCTCGCTGGGCTTGAGGACGACGGTGTTGCCGGTGGCGATGGCGATGGGGAAGAACCACATGGGCACCATCGCCGGGAAGTTGAACGGGCTGATGATCGCGACCGGGCCGAGCGGCTGGCGCACCGAGTGCACGTCGACGTTGGTGGAGGCGTTCTCGGTGAACCCGCCGCGCACCAGGGAGGGCACACCGCAGGCGTACTCGACGACCTCCTGGCCGCGGGAGACCTCGCCGAGGGCGTCGTCGAGGACCTTGCCGTGCTCGGCGGTGATGATCGCGGCCAGCTCGGGCTTGCGGGCGTTGAGCAGCTCCCGGAAGCGGAACAGCACCGCGGTGCGCTTGGCCAGCGAGGTGTCGCGCCAGGCCGGGAAGGCCGCCGACGCGGCGGCCACCGCGGCGTCGACCTCCCCCACCGAGGCCAGCGCGACCTCGCCGGTGACCTCGCCGGTCGCCGAGTCGGTGACGGGGGTGGTGCGGCCGCTGGTGCCCTCGCGGCGGGCACCGTCGATCCAGTGCGGGATGGACGTGGGCATGGGTGCCTCTCTCGGGGTCAGGGGGTGGGGGCGTTCGGGAAGTGCTTGGCGACCAGCGCCCGGATGGCCTCGAGCATCCGGACGCCGGACTCGCGGGCCTGGTCGTCCCAGCCGAAGACGCAGGTGGTGAGGACGCCGTCGAACCCGACGCCGGCCAGCGCCGCGAAGGCCTCGTCGAAGTCCACGTCGCCGCGGCCGATCTCCATGTGCTGGTGGACGCGGGCCGTGTTGCCCGGCGGGTTGGTGATGTAGCGCAGCCCGTCGGAGGCCCGGTGGTCCATCGAGTCGGCGACGTGCACGTGGGTCAGCAGCTCGCCGGCGCGGGCGATGATCCCCGGCGCGTCGTCGCCCTGGTGGAACGTGTGGGGCAGGCAGTAGAGGAAGGACACGCAGGGCGAGTCGATGCCGCGGACCACGTCCACCGCGGGCGCACCGAGCTCGATGAAGTCGTCCGGGTGCGGCTCGAGGGCCAGCCGGATGCCCTCGCGCTCGAACACCGGCAGCAGCTCCTCCATCGACCGCCAGAACATCGCCTCGGCGAGCTCGGGGGCCTCGGGCCGGCCGTTGAACTCGCTGTTCACCGTGTCCACGCCCAGCTCGGCGCAGATCTCGATGGCCCGCCGCCAGTAGCGGACGGCGGCCTGCCGCTCGACCTCGTCCGGCCCCGACCAGCGCATCACCGGCAGCAGCGAGGTGACGCCGACCCCGGCGTCGGCCAGCCGCGACCGGAACGCGCGCACCGTGGCCAGGTCGACCCGGGGGTGCTTGAAGAACGGGACGAAGTCCTCGCGCGGGGACAGCTCGATCCACTCGTAACCCATCGAGGCCACGACGTCGGGCAGCTCCAGCAGGGGGACGGTGCGCAGCATCTGCGGGTCCAGGGCGATCCTCACCGCTGCACCTCCGCCCGCTGCGCCAGCCGGACCTCGGTCCGCCGACCGGTGCGCAGGGCCTCGACCCCGGCCTCGCCGACGGCCGCGGCGGCGTAGCCGTCCCACACGCCGGGGCCGTCGATCCCGCCGCGGCGGGCGGCGTCGACCCAGCGCTGCAGCTGGACGTCGTAGGCGCGGCCGAACCGCTCCTTGAAGCTCGGCGAGATCGTGCTGCCGCGCACCGCCCCGGCCGCCCCGCCGGTCTGCCGGACCAGGCGGGTGTCGAGCCCGATGAGCGCGATCCCGTCCTCGGCCACGACCTCGGTGCGCACCTCGTAGGCGATCCCCGTGCTGACGGAGCACTCGACGTCCACCAGCCGCCCGCCGGTGGTCTCGAAGAGGACCACCAGGGGGTCGGACTCGCCGGCGACCGCGTGCCTGGTGGCCCGGGGGCGCAGCACGGTGACCGCGGTGATCTCCTCGTCCAGGAGGAACCGGGTGACGTCGACCTCGTGGACCACCGAGTCGGTGATCATCATCTCGCTGGTGAAGTGCGGCGGCACCGACGGGTTGCGGTGCGCGCAGTGCACGACCAGCGGCTCGCCGAGTTCACCGGAGGCGAGCAGCCGGCGCAGCTCGGCGTACTCCGGGTCGAACCGGCGCATGAAGCCCACCTGCACCAGGCGGCGGCCGGTGCGCGCGGCGTAGGCGTCCTCCGCCCGGACGACGGCCAGCGAGCTGCCGGCGTCCGTCGTCAGCGGCTTCTCGCAGAGCACCGGCTTGCCGTGCTCGATGCAGGCCAGCACCTGCTCGTGGTGGAACCGGCCGGGCGTGGCGATCACGACGGCGTCGACCCCGGGGTCGGCGATGGCGGCCAGCGGGTCGGGGGCCACCCGGCACCCCGGGACGGCCGCGGCGACCTCCTCGGCCTTCTCGGGGAAGGCGTCGCTGACCGCCACGACCGAGGCCCCGGAGATGCGGCCGTGCAGGCGCGCCACGTGGTCGGCCCCCATCAGGCCGACGCCGAGCACGGCCACGCGCAGCTCGGTGGAGGGGACCTCGGCCGCGTCGACCGGGAGGGCGACCGGCAGCGCGCCGGCGGCGGTGTGGGTGGTCGTCACGCCCGGGCCTCCTCGGCGGTGGTGGGGGCGGTGCGGGGCCGGCCGATCTGCAGGGACGGCAGCCCGCAGGAGCTGATGTGGCGGTGGGTGCGCTGGGCGATCCCGAACGGCAGGTCGGGGTCGCACGGGTAGAGGTCGTGCTCGACGATCGCGAACACGTCCAGGCCGAGCTCCTCCACCGCCTCCAGCAGCGGCGGCAGGTCGGGCACGCCGTTCGGCGGCTCGGTCATCGCGCCCAGCTGCACCGCCTGCGGGAACGGGATGTCCTCGGCGTGCACCCGCTCGATGACCGCGGGGTCGACCTGCTTGAGGTGCAGGTAACCGATCCGCTCGGGGAAGCGGCGGATCAGGTCGAGGTTGTCGCCGCCGTAGTAGCTGACGTGGCCGGTGTCCAGGCACAGCGGCACGTACGCCGGGTCGGTCTCGGCCAGGAAGCGCTCGATGTCGCGCTGGTGGCCGACGTGGCTGTCGGCGTGCGGGTGGAAGGCGATGGACAGGCCGTACTCCTCCTGCACCGCCCGGCCCAGCCGGTCCATCCCGGTGGCCAGGCGCGCCCAGCCCTCCTCCGGGAGGTCGCGCGGCTCGATGGCCTCGCCGGTCTTGTGGTCGCGCCAGACGTCGGGGATGACGACGACGTGGGTGCCGCCCACGGCCTCGGTGAGGGCCGCGACCTCGGTGACCTGGCTCCACACCGCGTCCCAGGAGTCGGGCCGGTGCAGGTGCTCGAACACCGTGCCGGCCGAGACCGAGAGCCCCCGCGCGCCGAGCTCGTCGGCCAGCCGCGCCGGGTCGGTGGGGAGGTAGCCGTGGGGGCCGAGCTCGATCCACTCGTACCCGCAGGCGCTCACCTCGTCGAGGAAGCGCTGCCACGGCACCTGCACCGGGTCGTCGGGGAACCACACCCCCCAGGAGTCGGGGGCCGACCCGACCCGGATCCGGGGCGCACCCGGCCTGGTCTGCGGGCTCGCCGCTGGGCTCTGCGCGGTCATCTCGTCTCTCCTCTGCGGGGGTCTGCGGGGTGGGCGCTCAGGACTCGGGGGTGGGCCGCTCGGACGGCGCCAGGGGGGTGCGCTGGACGGCCTTCCAGCGGTCGTAGACCGCCCGGGCCTCCTGGGTGCTCTGCAGGGTGGAGACCTCGCTGACCGGGACGTCCCACCACGACTCGCTGGACGGGGCGTCGACCAGCGGGTCGGTCTCGACGTGCACGACCGTGGCGCGGTCGCCGGCCTTGGCCTTGCGCAGGGCGGCCTCCAGGCTCGCGCCGTCCTGCGCCACCAGCACGTCGACGCCCAGGCTGGCGGCGTTCGCGGCCAGGTCGACCGGCAGCACGCCGCCCTCGAGCCGGCCGCGGGCGTCGCGGTAGCGGTACCGGGTGCCGAAGCGCTGGGACCCGAGCTGCTCGGACAGCGCGCCGATCGAGGCGAAGCCGTGGTTCTGCACCAGGACGACGACGACCTTCACGCCCTCCTGGACGGCGGTGACCAGCTCGGTGGCCATCATCAGGTAGGAGCCGTCGCCGACCATGACGAAGACGTCGCGGTCGGGGCTGGCCATGGCCACGCCGATGCCGCCGGCGACCTCGTAGCCCATGCAGGAGTAGCCGTACTCGACGTGGTATCCCTTGGGGTCGCGGGTGCGCCACATCTTGTGCAGGTCGCCGGGCATCGAGCCCGCCGCGCACACCACGACGTCCCGCGGCGCGGACACCTCGTTGACCAGGCCGATGACCTCGTTCTGGGTGAGCCGGCCGCCCTCCCCGGCGCCGGGGGTGGCCGGGTGGTAGGCGGCCTCGACGACGGCGTCCCACTCGGCGGCCAGCTCGGCGGTGCGGGCGCGGTGGCCCTCGTCGACCGACCAGCCGGCCAGCTCCGCGGTCAGCGCGGTCAGCGCCTCCCGCGCGTCGGCCTGCACGGTGACGCCGGCGTTCTTCACGGCGTCCAGCGAGGCGACGTTGACGTTGACGAACCGGACGCCGGGGTCGTTGAACGCCGTCCGCGAGGCGGTGGTGAAGTCCTGGTAGCGGGTTCCGATGCCGATCACGACGTCGGCGTCGCGGGCCAGGGCGTTGGCGGCGGTGGTGCCGGTCGAGCCGATGGCGCCCACCGACTGCGGGTGGTCGTAGGGGAGGGCGCCCTTGCCGGCCTGGGTCTGGCCGACCGGGATGCCGGTGGCGCGGGCGAAGGCGTCGAGGGCCTCGGTGGCGCCGGAGTAGATGACCCCGCCGCCGGCGACCACGAGCGGCCGGCGGGCCGAGCGGATCACCTCGACGGCGCGGGCCAGGGCGGCCGGCTCGGCCAGCGGGCGCCCGACGTGCCAGGTGCGCTCCGCGAAGAGCTCCACCGGCCAGTCGAAGGCCTCGGCCTGCACGTCCTGCGGGAAGCACAGGGTGACCGCGCCGGTCTCCGCCGGGTCGGTGAGCACCCGCATGGCCCCGAGCAGGGCGCCGGGCAGCTGCTCCGGCCGCCAGATCCGGTCGAAGTAGCGCGAGACCGGGCGGAAGGCGTCGTTGACCGTGACGTCGCCGCTGTCGGGCCGCTCGAGCTCCTGCAGCAGCGGGCTCGCCGACCGGGTGGCGAAGGTGTCGGCCGGCAGCAGCAGCACCGGCAGCCGGTTGATCGTCGCCAGCGCCGCGCCGGTGACCATGTTCGTGGCGCCGGGGCCGACGCTGGTCGAGACCGCCCAGGTCTGCAGCCGGTCCCGGGCCCGGGCGTAGGCGACGGCGGTGTGCACCACGGCCTGCTCGTTGCGGCCGAGCACGTACGGCAGCGCTCCGGGCTCGTCGATCTCGGCCTGCAGCAGGGCCTGGCCGAGGCCGGCGACGTTGCCGTGGCCGAAGATGCCGAAGCAGCCGGCGAACAGGCGCTGCCGCTGCCCGTCGCGCTCGGTGTGCTGCTGGGCGAGGAAGCGGACGACGGCCTGGGAGACGGTGAGCCGCACCGTCTCCTCGGTGGCCGGCGGCGGGAAGTGGTCGCTCACGATCGGGACGCTCCGTCCTGGTGTCTGCCGGCGGGGGGAGGAAGGGGCAGGCGCGGGTCGAGGTCCTCGCCGGCCCAGGTGTCGCGCACCCAGGCGTGCTGCGGGTCGTCGACGATCCGCCAGGCGCGCTCGGGGCCGGGGCCGGCCATGACGTTGAGGTAGTAGAGGTCGTGGCCGGGGGCGGCGATCGACGGTCCGTGCCAGCCGTGCGGGACGAGGACGACGTCGCGGTCGCGGACCTCGGCGAGGACGTCGATCGGCCGTTCGGGGGTGCCGTAGACGCGGTGGTAGGCGAGCCCGGCCTCCCCGTGCGGGCCGGGGGCCACCTCGAAGTAGTAGATCTCCTCGAGCTCGGTCTCGTCCGCCGACGTCTCGTCGTGCTTGTGCGGCGGGTAGGAGGACCAGTTGCCGCCGGGGGTGAGGACCTCGCAGGCGATGATCGAGTCGGCCTCGAAGACGCCCGCGGTGCCGAAGTTGTTCACCTGCCGGCTGCACCGCCCGGCACCGCGCAGCTCGACGGGGACCCCGGCCGCCGGGCCGTAGCGGACCGGCAGCCGCCGGGAGGCCCGGGCGCTGCAGAGGGCGAACCGGCCGCCGCGCTCGCTGGCGAGCTCGGCGGTGCTGCCCAGGGGCAGGTAGGCGAAGTCGGTGGGCCCGGCGAAGACCCCGGCCCGGCCGGCGAGGGCCAGCGTCTCGCCGTCGCAGCGGACGGTGAGCGAGCCGGCGAGCGGGACGACGAGCACCTCGTCGCCCCCGGTGTCGAGCGCGTGGGCGCCGTCGGCGGGCAGCTCCAGGACGCGCAGGCCGGAGTGGCCCCAGCCGGCGGACTCGGGGGTGACCTCGAGGGCGTACGGGCCGGAGGCGGCGCTGCCGGCCGGCAGGTGCAGGGTGCGGGTGGTGGCGGTCATCTGCGCGGCCTGCCTCAGTGCACCAGCGCGACGGCCGTGTCGACCGCGGCGGTGACGTCGTCGTCCGGGGGGTAGAGCAGCGTCCGACCGACGACGAGGCCGCGGACCGAGGGCAGGGCCAGGGCGTCCTGCCACTGCGCGTAGGTCTCCTCGGGCCGGCGGGAGGGGTCGCCGCCGAGCAGCAGGGTGGGCAGCGTGGTGGCGTCCATGACCCGCGCCATCTCGGCGACCACCGGGAGCTTGAGCCAGGTGAAGGCCGAGGTGGCGCCCAGGCCCTGGGCGATGTGCACCGACCTGATGACCGCGTCGGCGCTGAGGTCGTTGACGACCCGGCCGTCGACCCGCCGGGACAGGAACGGCTCGAGCATGGCGATCACGCCCGCGCGCGCCAGCTCGGTCACCGCCCGGCCGGCGCTCTCGAGCATGGCCACGGTCCCGGCGTCGTCGAGGTCGATGCGGTTGAGCATCTTGGCCGCGTCGAACCGGGCGTCGACGACCCCGGTCACGTCGTAGCCGGTCATGCGGTCGTCGAGCTCGAAGGTCGCACCGGCCAGCCCGCCGCGGTTCATCGAGGCGACGACGACCTTGTCCTCCAGGGCCCCGAGGAGGAGCAGGTCCTCGGCGATGTCCGCGGTGGCCAGCAGCCCGTCGACGCCGGGCCGGGCCAGGGCGGTCCGCAGCCGGTCGAGCATCTCGGTCCGGCTGTTCATCGCGGTGGGCCGGCCCTGCGCGGACAGCGCGCCGCGGGCGGGGTGGTCGGCGGCGACGAGCATCAGCCGGCCGTCCTCGGGGAGGAACGAGGCGCGGCGCCGCCGGTCGGCCAGCGCGCGGCCGACCGCCCACGGGTCGCGGCTGCGCAGCTCGGTGATCTCGGCGTAGGTGCGGCAGCGGGGCACGGGTGCCGCCACCTCGTCCAGGGTCAGGGCGGTGTCAGACACGGGTCTCCTCCAGGCGGGGCACGGGGTGGGCGGCGACGTGCGCGGCGACCTCGTCGGCGGTGGGCATGGCGGTCGAGCACTCCAGCCGCGAGGCGACGAGGGCGCCGGCGGCGTTGGCCGCGTGCAGCAGCTGCTCCAGCGGCCGGCCGGTGAGCAGGCCGTGGACCAGCGAGCCGCCGAACGCGTCGCCGGCACCGAGGCCGTTGACGATGTCCACCGGGGTCGGGGGCACGACGACCCGCTCGGTGCGGGTCTTCCCGAGGACGCCGCGCGGGCCCTGCTTGACCACGGCGAGCTCCACCCCGGCGTCGAGGAGGGCGTCGGCGGCGCGGTCGGGATCGGTCTCCCCGACGGCGACCTCGCACTCCTCGCGGTTGCCGACCGCGACCGTGACGTGGGGGAGGGCGGCGCGCACCTGGGCGCTCGCCTCCTCGCGGGAGGCCCAGAACACCGGCCGGTAGTCGAGGTCCAGCACGGTGTGCCGGCGCCGGTCGCGGGCGGCCCACGCGGCGTGGTGCGCCGACCGGCTGGGCTCCTCGGACAGCCCGGTCACCGTGGCCCAGAACAGCTCGGCGTCCCGGACCGCGTCGAGGTCGAGGTCCTCGGGGCGGACCTGGAGGTCCGGGGCCGTGGGGCGCCGGTAGAAGTAGAGCGGGAAGTCGTCGGGCGGGAAGACCTCGCAGAAGGTCACCGGGGTGGGGTTCGCCGGGTCGACGACGACGAACCGGTCGTCGACCCCGAGGTCGCGCAGCGCCCGGCGGACGAAGCGGCCGAAGGGGTCGTCGCCGACGCCGGTGACGAGGGCGGGGGAGTGGCCGAGGCGGGCGGCGGCGACGGCGACGTTGGCCGCGCTGCCGCCGAGGAACTTGCCGAAGGTCTCGACGTCCTCGAGGCCGACCCCGGTCTGCAGCGGGTAGACGTCGACGCCGCTGCGGCCCATCACCACCACGTCGTGGGCGTTCTCCACGGTGCGCTCCGTCCTGTCGGTGGTCTGTCGTCGATCGTCTGCGACTGTGCGCCACCGCACAGCGCCCCGTCAAGACTTTGTAAGGACATAAAGACGAACTTTCGTGACGACGACCGGTTGCCCCGATGAGGGGAGGGCGCTACCGGTGTCCGGTGCGATCATGCGGGTGGTGCCGTCGCCGCCCGGCCGCGCGCCCCGCCTGGAGGAGGAGGACGAGGTGGCCGACGTGCCGACCTTCGACATCGACCGCTCGAGCCCCACGCCGCTGTGGTTCCAGCTGGCGCAGGCCATCGAGGGCGCCATCTCCGAGGGACGGCTGCCGACCGGGTCCCGGCTGGAGAACGAGCTCTCGATCGCCGAGCGCTACGGGCTGTCCCGGCCCACCGTGCGGCGCGCGGTCCAGGAACTGGTCGACAAGGGCCTGCTGGTGCGCAAGCGCGGGGTCGGGACGCAGGTCATCCAGCCGCACGTGCGCCGTTCCGTGGAGCTGACCAGCCTCTACGACGACCTGGCCCGCGGGGGTGAGAAGCCCACCACCGAGGTGCTCTCGCTGCAGCGGGTCCCCGCGCCGGCCGACGTCGCCGAGGAGCTCGACCTGGCCCCGGGCGCGGAGGTGGTGGCGCTGCGCCGGCTGCGCCGCACCCGCGGGGAGCCGCTGGCGCTGCTCACCAACTACCTGCCCGGGCGCTTCGAGCCGACGCTCGAGGAGCTCGCCGAGCGCGGGCTCTACCAGTACCTGCGCGGTCAGGGGGTGCACCTGCGGGTGGCCCACCAGCGCATCGGTGCCCGGCTGGCCCGCGCGGACGAGGCGCGGCTGCTCGAGGAGCCGCCGCGGTCGGCCCTCCTGACCATGCAGCGGACCGCCTTCGACGACAAGGGCGCCGCCGTCGAGCACGGCCGGCACGTCTACCGCGCCTCCCGCTACGACTTCGAGACGACGCTCGTCGGGCGCTGAGGAACTTCGGACCCCTCTTCACAAAGACCTAATGTCCTGACATAGTCCTCGACGTGTGGTTGGCATCACGCCGGCCGGACCCGCCGTCGAGGGAGTTCCCGTGCCCCTGGTCCGCATCGACGTCGTCGAGGGACGACGCACCCCCGAGCAGCTGCGCCTCCTGGCCGACACCGTCCAGGAGGTCATGCTCGACGTCTTCGCCGCACCGCCCCGCGACCGCTACCAGGTCGTCACCGAGCACCGCCCGGGTCAGCTGATCTGCGAGGACACGGGGCTCGGCATCGAGCGCACCGACGACCTCGTGGTGCTCCAGGTCGTCCAGCAGGGGCGGTCCGACGAGCAGAAGCGGGCCCTCTACGCCCGGCTCTGCGAGCGCCTGGGCGAGGCGACCGGGCTGGCGCCCGGCGACCTCGTCGTCTCCGTCACCGCCAACACCCGGGCCGACTGGTCCTTCGGGCTGGGCCGGGCCCAGTTCCTCGACGGCGACCTCTGACCCCGGGCCCTGCCCCTGCCCGGCTCCATCCCCCGCGCGTCTGGAGACCAGCCATGCCCGCACCGCGATCAGAGCGGACGGTGACCGACCCGCAGCTGCAGGGCGGCGCGCCGTGTCGTGACCGCACCGGTGCCGTGGACGGGACCCAGCTCGTCGAGCACGCGGTCCACCGTGGTGAGCAGCGCGGAGTTCAGCTCCCACAGCCCCGCCCGGCTCCGGGGGTCCGCGAGCAGGAGGTCCTGCACCAGCGCACGTCCCTCGCCCAGCGCGGCCAGCGACCCGGTGAGCAGCCCGGCCCGGTCGTCCTCCGGGCCCCGCGCCGGGTCGGTGAGCAGCCGGCCGAAGGCGCCCACCACGTCCCCCGTGCGCTCGAGCAGGGCCGCCGTGCTCGCGCGGACCGTGTCGGCGTAGGCGGCGTCGTCGGCGACGCCGGTCCGCTCCCGCGTGGCGTCGTCGATGGCGCGGAACAGCGTCCGCAGCGAGACCGAGGTGTGCTCCAGCGCGTCGAGCCCGGCCCGCATCCCGTCGGGCACCCACGGCGCGCGCAGCGCCCGCAGGTTGAGCCGGCGGCTCTCCTCGGCGTCGGCGAGCGCGCGGTCCAGCCGGGGGACGTGCCGGTTGAGCCGGCGGGCCTCCTGCAGCCAGCGACTCGACTGCTCGGCGTCCACCGGGCCCTCGAGCAGCTCGGCCGCCGCCCGGTGCAGCAGCCCCGCGATCTCCCCGGCGAAGCGGCCGACCGAGCGGCTCGCGTAGCGGGTCTGCACCGCGGGCGGGACGGCGACGTTGACCGCGATGCCGACCGCGGCACCGACGAGCGTCTCGAGGACGCGGTCGGCGCCGACGGTGCCCGCTGTCGAGGCGCCGACGCCCAGCACGAGCATGGCGCTGATCGGCACCTCCACCAGGTGCGGCCCCAGGCGCAGCAGCTGGCCCACGAGGATCGAGGCCGCGACGAGCGCCGCGAGGCTCCACCAGGTCAGGCCCACGACCGCGACGAACAGGACGGCCAGGGCCACGCCGGAGACGACGCTCAGCACTCGCTGGACGCCGTTGACCAGGGTGCCGGTGAGGGTGGCCTGGACGACGAGCAGCGCGGTGAGCGCCGCGATCAGCGGCGGCGGGTCCGCCAGCCCCAGCGCCCGGGCGACGAGGTAGGCCGCGACCGTCGCACCCGTCAGCCGCAGCGCCCGGGAGGCCGCCGAGCGGCCGCGGCGGCGGAGCAGCGCGACGACCCCGGCGGGACGGGGGCCCCCGGGTGCCGGCCGGCTCGGGGGTACCGCGGTCACGCAGCCATGATCCCCGACCTCCGGCGCCGGTGGGGCCCGAACCGCCGACGGCTCCCCCCGGCGGGGGTGTGTTCGCCCACAGGGGCCGCGGTGCGGCGGGTGCCGATCCGCCGGCGGGCGCCCTGACCCGGGCGTGCACCCGCTCCCGCCCCCTCCAGTCCCTCCCTTCCCCCCACCCGGGGCCGCACCGGCCTCCCTCCCGAGAAAGAGACGCCAATGTCGGCGATCCCCCATCCCACCGGCGGAGCCCCCGTCGGGACCGGACGCCCCGCGGGGCACAACCGGTTCCTCGTCAAGCTCACCGTCATCTCCACGCTCGGTGGCCTGCTGTTCGGCTACGACACCGGGGTCATCTCCGGTGCCCTCCTCTACATGGGCGAGGACCTGGACCTCACGCCGCTGAGCGAGGCGGTCGTGGTCAGCTCGCTGCTCTTCCCCGGTGCCGCCTTCGGCGCACTGCTCGGCGGCCGGCTGGCCGACGCGCTGGGCCGGCGCGGTGCCCTGTTCGTCTGCGCCGTCCTCTTCCTCTTCGGGGCCCTGATCACGGCGGTCGCCCCGAACGTCCCGATCATGGTGGCCGGCCGGGTCCTGCTCGGCTTCGGCGTCGGCGCCGCGGCGGCGGTCGTCCCGCTCTACCTCGCCGAGATGGCGCCGGTGTCCAAGCGCGGCCGCATGGTGACGATCAACGAGCTGATGATCGTGACCGGGCAGTTCCTCGCCTTCACGACCAACGCCGTCCTCGACGCGGTCATCGACGACCCGAACGTCTGGCGCTGGATGCTCGGCGTCGCCACCATCCCGGCGGTCGCCCTCTTCGTCGGCCTGTTCGTCCTGCCGGACTCGCCGCGCTGGTACGCGGTGCGCAACCGGCTCGACGACACCCGGCGGGTCCTGGAGCTCAGCCGGCCGGCGGCCGAGGCCGCCGAGGAGTACAACGTCGTCGCCGAGCACGCCCGGCGCGACGTCGCCGAGGACAAGGGCCGGGCGCTGCAGGACCTGCGGGCCTACCCGTGGATGCGCCGGGTGCTCTGGATCGGCTGCGGGCTGGCCACGGTCCAGCAGGCCACCGGCATCAACACCGTCAACTACTACGCGCCGACGATCCTGGAGGACACCGGCCTCGGCGCGAGCGCCAGCCTGGTCCTCACCATCACGGTCGGGGTCATCGCCATCATCGGCACGGTCATCGGGATCATCCTGCTCGGCTTCGTCAACCGCCGGCCCCTCATCATCACCGGCTTCATCGGGGTGGCGGCCGGGCACGCGATCCTCGCGCTGTGCTTCCTGCTGGGCGAGTCGGACTTCCGCAGCTACCTGATCCTGGCCGCGATGCTGCTCGTCGTCTTCTTCGTGCAGACGTTCATCGGGACGCTGGTGTGGCTGCTGCTGTCGGAGATCTTCCCCATGACCATCCGCGGGTTCGCCATGGGGATCGCGGTCTTCGTCCTCTGGACGGTCAACGCCGCCATCTCCTTCGCCTTCCCGCCGCTGGTGGCCGCGCTCGGCGCGAGCCTGACCTTCGGGCTCTTCGCGCTGATCAACACCGGGTCGATCGCCTTCGTCACCAGGTTCGCACCGGAGACCCGCGGGCGGACCCTCGAGGAGCTCGAGGACAACTTCCGGACGCACGACGCCGGGCACTTCGTCCACGAGGCCCCGGCCGGGGTCCGCGGGGGCTGATCCCCGCCGCTCCGCCGGCGCCCGCCGACCCGGGACCCCCCCCGGGCCGGCGGGCGCAGCGGTGCGCGGCGCTCACACCACCCGGGGCAGGGGCCGGACGACGTAGCGCTCCTCGACCGGCCGGCCGTCCAGGACCAGCCGGACCCGCCAGACCCCGGAGGCGCGCAGCGGCGTGACCGGGTCACCGGCCACGAACCGGCGGAAGACCTCGCGCGCCTCCTCCGGGGTCGGGTGCGCCTCCCACCGCGGCACCCGCTGCAGCGGGCGCAGGGACTCGACGCGGTGGCGGGCCACGGCGTCGTCCGGCGGAGGCCCGGCGTCCTCCGGGACGATCGTGGACAGCCGTGGCCGGCCCAGGACGTACTTCCCGTTCCGCCGGACGCCGAGCCAGTCGTAGTGGCCGGTTGCGAGCTCGGCCCACAGCACCTCCGGCTTCCGGCACTGCTCGAGGAGGGCGTAGACCTGCTGGCCCAGTTCGACGTTCGCGTGCGATCGCTGCGGCATACCGGATGGTAGGGACGCGCGGGGCCCCGCTCCGTGCTCAGGCGGGCAGCAGGGGCCGGCCGCAGCCGGGGCACCGGGTGGGGGGGCCCGGTCCGCGACCCGGCCGCACCCCGGGCAGACCCGCGCCAGCCAGCAGGCCGGGTCGCCGCCCGCCTCGTCCCGGGCGTCGCCCTGCGGATCGCCGGAGGTCCGGTCCTCGCCCGTCATCCCCCGAGTGTGCGGCCCCGCCCGTCCGGTGGTCCTCCTTCGCGCCCGACTGTGTTGTCTCTGTCTGCGTTGATGTGGGTTCTGTTGGGAAGGTGTTGACACGCCGGTCATCGTGCGTGACCCTGGTCACCGCCAACCGAGCTGGGAACGCCGCCCGCCTCCGCAGGGGACGGCCGTCACGGGGTGGTACCCGTCTGCCATCGAGAGGGAAGCCAGTGAGCACGTCGACAGCAGCGCCCGAGGGGGCCTCCGGCGCCCGGGTCGCAGTCCAGAAGTTCGGCACGTTCCTGTCCGGGATGATCATGCCGAACATCGCCGCCTTCATCGCCTGGGGCTTCATCACGGCCTTCTTCATCGAGACCGGGTGGACCCCCGTCGGCGGGCTCGGCGGCTTCGGGACCAACGACGCCGGGGAGCCGAACACCGGCCTGGTCGGCCCGATGATCCGCTACATGCTGCCGCTGCTGATCGCGGCGCAGGGCGGCCGGATGGTCTACGGCGTCCGCGGCGCCGTCGTCGCGGTCGTCGCCACGATGGGCGTCATCGTCAGCACCGAGCAGCCGATGTTCCTCGGCGCGCTGATCATGGCCCCGCTGGCGGCCTGGGTCATGAAGCAGATCGACCGGCTCTGGGACGGCAAGATCAAGCCGGGCTTCGAGATGCTGGTCAACAACTTCTCGGCCGGCATCGTCTCCGCCGCGCTCGCCGTGGCCGGGTTCTTCACCTTCGGCCCGGTCGTCGAGGCGATCTCCACCGCGCTGGGCAACGGCGTCGACTGGCTGGTCGACAACGGCGTGCTGCCGCTGGCCAGCGTCATCATCGAGCCGGCCAAGGTGCTCTTCCTCAACAACGCCATCAACCACGGCGTGCTGACCCCGCTCGGCGTCCAGCAGGCCGCCGAGACCGGCCAGTCGATCCTCTTCCTGCTCGAGGCCAACCCCGGCCCCGGCCTCGGCGTGCTGCTGGCCTACATGTTCTTCGGCACCGGCATGGCCCGCAGCACCGCCCCGGCCGCCGCGATCATCCACTTCTTCGGCGGCATCCACGAGATCTACTTCCCGTACGTGCTGATGAAGCCGATCCTGCTGCTGGGCACCATCGCCGGTGGCATGGTGGGCATCGGCACCCTGGTGGTCTTCGACGCCGGCCTGCGCGCCCCGGCCGCCCCCGGCTCGATCATCGCCGTGCTCGCCCAGACCCCGGGCAGCAGCTTCGTGGGCGTCATCCTCTCGGTCGTCCTCGCCGCCGCCACCTCCTTCGTCATCTGCTCGCTGCTCCTGCGCTTCACCCGCAAGGACGACGGCGGGGACCTCGCCGAGGCGACCGCCTCGATGGAGGCCATGAAGGGCAAGAAGAGCTCGGTCGCCGGCGTGCTCACCAGCACCGAGGAGGGTGTCGAGGACCAGTACGAGGCGGCCGGCCTCGCGCACCCCGACGCGGCCGCGGCCGGCGCCGGTGCCGCCCAGGCCCGGCCGGTGCACCGCATCGTGTTCGCCTGCGACGCGGGCATGGGGTCCAGCGCGATGGGCGCCTCGGTCCTGCGCAACAAGATCAAGAAGGCCGGGTTCACCGACGTCGAGGTCACCAACGTCGCCATCGCCAACCTGCAGGACGACGTCGACCTCATCGTCACGCACAAGGACCTCACGGCCCGCGCGCGGGGCATGTCGCCCTCGGCCCAGCACGTCCCGGTCGACAACTTCATGAACAGCCCGCAGTACGACGCGATCGTGGACCAGCTGCGCACCACGAACACGCAGGGCGCCTCGTCGTCCAGCTGAGGGCCGCCGTCGGCTGGTCCGGCTTGACCCGGGAACGGCCGGCCGGGAGCGTCGAGCTCACCGGCCGGCCGTTCCCCCGAGCAGCGAGGTGCACGAGACGATGAGCGAGATCCTGACGCCGTCCCAGGTCAAGGTCCCCGGCAGCGCCCGGACCAAGGACGACGCGATCCGGGAGGCCGGCCAGATCCTGGTCGACGCCGGCGCGGTGGACCCCGCCTACGTGGACGCCATGTTCGAGCGGGAGCGGTCGGTGTCGACCTACATGGGCAACTACCTGGCCATCCCGCACGGCACCAACGAGGCCAAGGGGTCCATCCACCGCTCGGCCCTGTCGGTGGTCCGCTACGACCAGCCCATCGACTGGGACGGCAACGAGGTCCGCTTCGCCGTCGGGGTCGCCGGCGTCGAGGGCGGCCACCTGGAGATCCTCGGGAAGATGGCGGTCGTCTTCTCCGACACCGACGAGGTCGACCGGCTCCTGGCCGCGGGCTCGGCCGAGGAGGTCCACCAGCTGCTCCACTCGGTCAACGAGGACTGACCCACCCACGACGTCCCGGGCGCGTGCCGCACGGCGAGCGCGCGACCCGGCGGAGGAGGAACACCACAGATGAAGGCCGTGCGCTTCTACGCACCGGGGGACGTCCGGATCGAGGACGTCGCCGAGCCCGTCTGCGGGCCGGACGAGGTCAAGCTGCGGGTCCGCAACTGCTCGACCTGCGGCACCGACGTCAAGATCCGCAACAACGGGCACCAGAACATCGACCCGCCGCGGACCATGGGCCACGAGATCGCCGGCGAGGTCGTGCAGGTCGGCGAGAACGTGTCCGGCTGGGCGGTCGGCGACCGCGCGCAGGTGATCGCCGCCGTGCCCTGCGGCGAGTGCTACGAGTGCCGCCGCGGCTGGATGGCGGTGTGCGAGAACCAGACCTCCGTCGGCTACCAGTACGAGGGCGGCTTCGCCGAGTACCTGGTCGTGCCCCGCGAGGTGCTCAAGGTCGACGGCCTCAACCGGATCCCCGACGACATCGGCTACGACGAGGCCTCGGTCGCCGAGCCGTTCGCCTGCGCGATCAACGCCCAGGAGCTGGTGCACGTGGGGCAGGGCGACACGGTCGTCGTCTTCGGGGCCGGGCCGATCGGCTGCATCCACATCCGGCTGGCGCGGGCCAACGGGGCCGAGCGGGTCTTCCTCATCGACGTCAACGCCGAGCGGCTGGCGATGTCGGCCAAGGCGGTGGAGCCCGACGAGGTCATCAACGGCAGCGAGGTCGACGTCGTCGAGCGGGTCAAGGAGCTCACCGGCGGCCGCGGCGCCGACGTCGTCATCACCGCGACGGCGGCGAACGTGGCGCAGGAGCAGGCGATCCGGATGGCGGCGCGCCGCGGGCGGATCTCCTTCTTCGGCGGCCTGCCCAAGACCAACCCGTTCATCCGGTGCGACTCCAACCTGGTGCACTACCGGGAGCTGATGATCATGGGCGCCAACGGGTCGGCGCCGTCGCACAACAAGCGCGCGCTGGAGTACATCGCCAGCGGCCAGGTGCCGGTGAAGGACCTCATCACCGCCCGGCTGCCCCTGGACCGTGCCCTGGAGGCCTTCGACATCGTCGCCAAGGGCGAGGCCATCAAGGTCACCGTCGAGCCCTGAGGCGAGGCCCCTGCCGCGGGCCGGGACCGTGCGGACCCGGCCCGCGCCATGGGCTGCGCCCCGTGCCACCGCCCCCTAATGTGACGGGAGCACACCCGGCCACGGCCCCGCCGGACGCGTCGACGTCCGCACGGCGCCGCCCGCCGGGGGCGCTGCCGACCCGCCGGGGGCTGCACCGACCCGCCGGAGGCGATGCCGAGAGGAGGCACGGCGGTGACGACGTACGCCGGCGAGTACCTGGACCTCCTCCCGGAACCGCCGGCCGGCCGCGTCACAGCGGCCTTCCGCGCCGACGTCGCCCGGGCCGTGGGCCCGGGGGGCCTGATCTCCGAGCCCGCCCAGCTGCGCACCTACGAGTGCGACGGGCTGACCGGGTACCGCGTCACCCCGGCGCTGGTCGTCCTGCCCGCGACGACCGAGGAGGTCGCCGCCGTCGTCCGGCTGTGCGCCCGCGACGGCGTCCCCTTCGTCGCCCGCGGCGCCGGCACCGGGCTCTCCGGCGGCGCCCTGCCGGTCGCCGACGGCATCGTGATCGGCCTGGCCCGGATGCGGGCGGTCCTGTCCGTGGACGTCGCCGACCAGCGCGCGGTCGTGCAGCCGGGCGTCACGAACGCCGGCATCTCCGCCGCCGTCGCGCCGCACGACCTCTACTTCGCGCCCGACCCCTCCAGCCAGGTCGTCTGCACCATCGGCGGCAACGTGGCCGAGAACTCCGGTGGCGCGCACTGCCTGAAGTACGGGTTCACCACCAACCACGTGCTCGCCCTCACCTTCGTCACCGCCGACGGCGACGTCGTGCAGCTCGGCGGGGACGCGCCCGACCCGGTCGGCCCCGACCTGCGGGCGCTGGTGCTGGGCTCGGAGGGCACGCTCGGCGTCGTCACCGAGATCACCGTCCGGCTGCTGCGCCGCCCGGAGGCGGTGCGCACCCTCGTCGCCGACTTCCCCGACGCGGAGGACGCCGGGAACGCGGTCAGCGACATCGTCGCCGCCGGGATCGTCCCGGCGGCCGTGGAGATGCTCGACGAGCTCGCGATCGCCGCCTGCGAGCGGGCGGTGCAGGCCGGCTACACCCTGGGCTGCCCGGCCGCCCTGGTCGTCGAGCTCGACGGGGTGGCCGCCGAGGTCGAGGACGAGTTCGAGCGGGTGCAGGAGATCTGCCGGCGCAACGGGACGACGCACGTCCGGATCGCCTCCGACCCCGACGAGCGCGCCCGGGTCTGGAAGGGGCGCAAGGCCGCCTTCGCCGCCATGGGCCGGATCAGCCCCGACTACTTCGTCCAGGACGGTGTCATCCCGCGGACCCGGCTGGGCAGCACGCTGACCCGCATCCGGCAGATGTCGGAGGAGGCCGGCCTGCGGGTGGCCAACGTCTTCCACGCCGGGGACGGCAACCTGCACCCCCTGGTGCTCTACGACGCCGCCGTGCCGGGGGAGGCCGAGCGCGCCGAGCACCTGGCGACGGCGATCGTCGAGCTGTGCGTCGAGCAGGGTGGGTCGATCACCGGCGAGCACGGGGTCGGCAGCGACAAGGCCTGCTCCATGCCGAAGATGTTCGGCCCCGAGGACCTCACCGTCATGGCCCGGATCCGCGCCGCCTTCGACCCGCAGGGCATCTGCAACCCCGGCAAGGTGCTGCCCACGCCGCGGCTGTGCGGCGAGCGCCCCGGCCCGTACCGCCCGCACCCGCTGGAGGCGGCGGGCGTCATCGAGCGGCTGTGAGGCCGGCATGACGGTCGCCGACGGCACCCGGACCCGCGTCGAGCAGCCCGGCACGGTCGCCGAGGCCGCCGACCTGCTGCGCGGCTCCGGGGGTCCGCTGCTGTTCCGCGGCGCCGGCACCAAGCAGGCCTGGGCCGGCCGCCCCGTCGAGCCCGCGCTGGTCGTCGGCACCGGGCGGCTGGCGGGCGTGCTCGCCCACAACCCGGCCGACATGACCGTCTCCGTCGGCGCCGGGATGCCGCTGCGCGACCTGCAGGCGCTGCTGGGGGAGCAGGGGCAGTGGCTGGCCCTCGACCCCGGCACCGAGGAGGCGGGCGCCACCGTCGGCGGCCTGCTGGCCACCGGGGACTCCGGGCCGCGCCGGCTGCGCTACGGCGCTCTGCGGGACCTCGTCATCGGCGTCACCCTCGTGCTCTCCGACGGCACCGTGGCGCGCGGCGGCGGCACGGTCATCAAGAACGTCGCCGGCTACGACCTGCCCAAGCTCCTCTCCGGCTCGCTGGGCACCCTCGGCCTGGTCGCCGAGGTCGTGCTGCGCCTGCACCCCCGCCCGGGGGCGAGCGCGACAGCCACGGTGCCCGTCCCGGTCGACCGGGCCGCGGACCTGGCCCGGCGGCTGCGCGCCTCCCCGCTCGAGCCGGCCGCGATCGACTGGGCCGACGTCGACGGGGGGCTGTTCGCCGTCCGCTTCGAGGGCACCGCCGCGGGCGTCGAGGGCCGGCGGGAGGCCGCGCTCGCGCTGCTCGCCGACGGCGCGCCCGCCGAGTGGCGCACGGGGGACGGCGAGGAGGCCGTGTGGCGGCGGCTGGCCGAGCCGCACCGGCCCGACGGGGAGGCCACGCTGGCCGCGGCCGGTACCCGGCCCGGCCGTACCGCCGAGGTCGCCCGGGCCCTCGCGCAGGCCGGGGACGACGCCGGCGTCCGCACCGGGCTGGCCACCCGCCCCGCGATCGGCCTGCACACCGCGCGGTTCACCGGCCCACCCGCCGCCGTGGCCGCGGCCGTCACCGCGTGGCGGGCGCGCGTGCTCGAGCTCGGCGGCACCGTCCTGCTCCGGGACCGGCCGCCCGCGGTGGACGCCGAGCTGGACCCGCTGGGCCCGCCCCCGTCGTCGGTCGGGCTGCTGCGGGCCCTGCGCCGGCGCCTGGACCCGCAGGCCCGCTGCGCCCCGGGCCGGCTGGGCTCCTGGCTCGACCCCGCACCACGAGAGGACGGCCCCCGGTCATGACCGCAGGCGAGACCAGCCGCGAGACCAGCCGCGACGAGGACCTGCGCCTGACCGTCGCCCCGCCACCGGTCACCGGCGACGGGGCCGGGCTGTTCGACCTGCACCACCCGCCGTCCGCCGAGCTCATCTCCGACTGCGTGCACTGCGGGTTCTGCCTGCCCACCTGCCCGACCTACGCCCTGTGGGGCGAGGAGATGGACTCCCCGCGCGGCCGCATCTACCTGATGAAGCTGGGCCGGGAGGGCGCCGTCGCGCTCGACGACACCTACGTGCAGCACTTCGACGCCTGCCTCGGGTGCATGGCCTGCGTGACCGCCTGCCCGTCCGGGGTGCAGTACGACAGGCTCATCGAGGCCGTCCGCCCCCAGCTGGAACGCCACCACCGCCGCGACTGGCACGACCGGCTGTTCCGGGCCGCCGTCTTCGCGCTGTTCCCGCACCCGGGCCGGCTGCGGGTCGCGGCCGTCCTCGGCGCGGCCTACCAGCGTTCCGGTGCCCGCCGGCTGCTGCACCGCGAGCGGGTCTGGTCGCTGCTGCCCGACCGGCTGCAGGCTGTCGAGGAGCTGATACCCCCGGCCCGGCTGCGCCGGCTGGCCGCCCGCACCCCGGAGGTCACCCCGGCCGTCGGCACCCGCCGGCGGCGGGTCGGCTTCCTCACCGGCTGCGTGCAGCGGGTCTTCTTCGCCGACGTCAACGCCGCCACCGTCCGCGTCCTCGCCGCCGAGGGCTGCGAGGTGGTCGCGCCGCGGGCGCAGCGCTGCTGCGGGGCGCTCAGCGAGCACGCCGGGCGGGAGCCGGAGGCGCTGGCGCGGGCCCGGCGGCTGATCGACGTCTTCGCCGCCACCGACGTCGACGTGATCGTCGCCAACGTCGCCGGCTGCGGCTCGACGCTCAAGGAGTACGGCCGGCTGCTGCGCGACGACCCGGCGTACGCCGAGCGGGCCGCCGCCTTCTCGGCCAAGGTGCGCGACGTCTCCGAGCTGCTCGCCGAGCTCGGACCCGTCGCGCCCCGGCACCCGATCGAGGGCCGGCTCGCCTACCACGACGCCTGCCACCTCGGGCACGCGCAGGGGGTCCGCGCCCAGCCGCGCGCGGTCCTGGGCACCATCCCCGGCCTGCAGGTCACCGACATCCCGGAGGCGGAGATCTGCTGCGGCTCCGCGGGGATCTACAACCTCGTCCAGCCCGGGCCCGCCGCGGAGCTGGGCCGGCGGAAGGTGGAGAAGGTGCTGTCGGTCGCCCCCGACGCGCTGGCCACCGCCAACCCCGGCTGCCTGCTGCAGATCCGCCGGTACTGGCCCGGGGACCTGCCGATGTTCCACCCCGTCGAGCTGCTCGACGCCTCGATCCGCGGCGTGGACCCGATCGCGGCGGCCACCGGGCCCGGCGGCCGGCGGCACCCCCGGCGCCGTGGCCTGCGCCGACGGCGGCACGAGGCCCGGACCACCGAGCCCGGGCGCTTCTGACCACCGCCGGCGGCGGGCCGTCCTGCGGGGCACGAGGAGAGGGGCCAGGGTGGGCACCATGACCGACACGACCGGGACGGGCGGGCTGCAGGTCGACCCCGCACTGCGCGACTTCGTGGCCGACGAGCTGCTCGCCGGCCTCGACCTGGAGCCGGCGGCGTTCTGGTCGACGGTCGCGACGCTGCACGAGCGCTTCGCCGGGCGGGTCGAGGGCCTGCTGCGCCACCGCGACGACCTGCAGGGGCGGATCGACGCCTGGCACCGCGAGCACGGGGCCGGGGACGTCGCGGAGCTCGAGGCCTTCCTCACCGACATCGGCTACCTGCTGCCGCCCGAGGAGCCGCGGGTGCACGTCACCGGCGTCGACCGGGAGATCGCCGAGGTGCCCGGCCCGCAGCTGGTCGTGCCGGCCACCGTGCCCCGCTACGCGCTGAACGCCGCCAACGCCCGGTGGGGGTCGCTGTACGACGCCCTCTACGGCACCGACGCGCTGCCGCTGGAGCACGAGCTCGCCCGCGGTTACGACGAGCGCCGCGGCGCGCAGGTCATCGCCGAGGCCGACCGCCTGCTGGACCGCTTCTTCCCGCTGGCCGAGGGCAGCCACGCCGACGTCACGGCCTACCGGGTGCCCTCGCCCGGCGAGCTCGCCGCGGACACGCCGGCGGGGACGGCCGGCCTGGCCGACCCGGCGCAGCTCGCCGGGCACCGGCCGGCCGACGACGGCGGCGCGGACCGGCCCGCCGCCGTCCTGCTGCGCCGCAACGGCCTGCACCTGGAGCTGACCGTCGACCCCTCGACGCGGGTCGGCGAGCAGCACCACGCCGGGGTGTCCGACGTGCTGCTGGAGTCCGCGGTCACCACGATCGTCGACCTCGAGGACTCCGTCGCCACGGTCGACGGGCCGGACAAGGTCGGTGCCTACCGGACCTGGCTCGGGCTGCGCACCGGCGAGCTGACGGCGACCTTCGGCAAGGAGGGACGCACCGTGACGCGCGCCGTCCACGGCGACCGCCGCTACGTCGGCGCCGACGGCGGCGAGCTGACCCTGCCCGGGCGGTCGCTGCTGCTGGTGCGCAACGTCGGCCACCACATGCGGCTGGACGCCGTCCGCACCGCCGGCGGCGAGCCGGTCCTCGAGGAGGTCCTCGACGCGCTGGTCTCCGCGGTCGCCGCCCTGCAGGAGCTGCGCGGCAACGGCCGGTACTCCAACACCCGGACCGGCAGCGTGTACATCGTCAAGCCGAAGATGCACGGGCCCGACGAGGTCGCGCTGTCGGTCGAGCTGCTCGCCGCCGTCGAGGAGGCGCTCGGCATGGCGCCCACCACCCTCAAGATCGGCATCATGGACGAGGAGAAGCGCACCTCGGTGAACCTCGAGGCCTGCATCGCCCGCGCCGCCGACCGCGTCATCTTCGTCAACACCGGCTTCCTCGACCGCACCGGCGACGAGATCCACACCGACTTCGAGGCCGGCCCGGTCGTCCGCAAGGACGACCAGAAGACGCAGACCTGGCTGACCACGTACGAGACCCGCAACGTCGACGTGGCCCTGCGGGCCGGCTTCGCCGGGCAGGCGCAGATCGGCAAGGGCATGTGGGCCAAGCCCGCCGCGATGCGCGAGATGCTCGACACCAAGGGCGCCCACCCCCGGGCCGGGGCGAACACCGCCTGGGTGCCCTCGCCGACCGCGGCGACGCTGCACGCGCTGCACTACCTGGAGACCGACGTCCTCGCGGTGCAGCGGGAGCTGGCGCAGCGGCCGCCGGCCGACCGGCGCGGCCTGCTCGTGCCCCCGGTGCTGCCCGACGGCGGCGCCGGGCTGTCCGCGGAGGAGAAGCGGCACGAGCTGGAGACCAACGCCCAGTCGATCCTCGGCTACGTCGTCCGCTGGGTCGGGCTGGGGATCGGCTGCTCGACCGTGCCCGACCTCGCCGGGGTGGGGCTGATGGAGGACCGCGCGACCCTGCGCATCTCCAGCCAGCAGATCGCCAACTGGCTGCACCACGGGCTGGTCGACGAGGCCCAGGTGCGCGACACCTTCGCCCGGATGGCGGCCCTGGTCGACGAGCAGAACTCCGGGGAGCCCGGCTACCAGCCGATGAGCGCCGACCTCGACGGCAGCCCGTCCTTCCAGGCCGCGCTGGACCTGGTGTTCTCCGGCCGGCGCGAGCCGAACGGCTACACCGAGCGGGCGCTCACCCAGTGGCGGAAGGAGGCCAAGGCCGGGCCCCGGCCCGCAGGCGGCGGGGAACCGCGGACCCGCGAGGCCGTCCTCACCGACCAGGCACCCAGCCCGGCCTCCTGAGCCGGCACCGAGGAGGACCCGTGGCCATCGACCTGGACACCGCCCGCACCGTCATCGCGGCGGCGCGGGCCGCCGGCCGCGAGCGCGGCCTCAAGCCCCTCACCGTCGTCGTCCTCGACGCCGGGGGGCACGTGGTGGCCGCCGAACGCGAGGACGGCTCGTCGAACGGGCGCTTCGCGATCGCGTCGGGCAAGGCCTCCGGAGCCCTGGCGCTGGGCATGGGGTCGCGGGCCCTCATGGCCCGGGCGGAGCAGCAGGCCTACTTCGTCGCCGCCGCCGGCGCGGCGCTCGGCGGCTCCCTGGTGCCGGTCCCCGGCGGCGTCCTCGTCCGGGACGCCGACGGAGCCCTGCTCGGTGCCGTCGGCGTCTCCGGGGACACCTCGGACCACGACGAGACCGCCGCCGTCGCCGGCATCGAGGCGGCCGGCCTGGTCGCCCAGCCGGACTGACGGGGGCGGCGGGTGGGCGCGCCGTCGCGCATCGGGGTCGTCGGCGCCGGCATCGTCGGGCTCGCGGTCGCCCGCCGGCTGGCCCGGCTGCGGCCGGACGCGCGGATCACGGTGGTGGACAAGGAACAGGACGTGGCGGTCCACCAGACCGGGCACAACAGCGGTGTGGTGCACGCCGGGCTGTACTACGCCCCCGGGTCGCTGAAGGCTGAGCTCTGCACCCGCGGTCGGGGGCTCCTCCGGGAGTTCTGCGCCGAGCACGGGCTGGCCTACGACGAGTGCGGCAAGCTCGTCGTCGCCCGGGACGACGGCGAGGTGCCCGCCCTCCGCGAGATCGAGCGCCGCGCCACCGCCAACGGGGTCCCCGGCCTGCGCTGGCTGTCCGGCGTGGAGCTGCGCGAGGTCGAACCCGAGGCCGTCGGGGCGGCCGCGCTGCACTCGCCGCGCACGGCGATCGTCGACTTCGTCGCGATCGCCCGGGGGATGGCGGACGAGCTGCGCGACGGGGGGCACGAGGTACGGCTGGGCTTCGAGGTCACCGGCGTGCGCCGCAACCTCGACGGCGGGGTCGTGGTCTGCTCGGCCGACGAGGCGTTCGCGGTCGACCGGCTGGTGGTGTGCGCCGGGCTGCAGACCGACCGGGTCTCCCGGCTGGCCGGCGACGGGCCGGAGCCGGCGATCGTCCCCTTCCGGGGCGAGTACTACCGGCTGGTCCCCGGGCGCAGCGGCCTGGTCCGCGGGATGATCTACCCGGTGCCCGACCCCCGCTTCCCGTTCCTCGGGGTGCACTTCACCCGCCGGGTGAGCGGCAGCGTCGACATCGGGCCGAACGCCGTGCCCGCCGCGGCCCGGGAGGGCTACACCTGGGGGAGGGTGGACCTGCGCGACGTCTGGGCCACCGCCTCCTGGCCGGGCGTGCGCCCGCTGGCCCGGAAGTACTGGCGGACCGAGCTCGCGGAGATCCGCGCCTCCCTGTCGAAGCGGCGCTACCTCGCCTCCGCGCGGGAGTTCGTCCCGGCGCTGCGGGACGACGACGTCGTCCGGGCCCCCGCCGGGGTCCGGGCCCAGGCCGTCGACCGGGACGGCGCGCTGGTCGACGACTTCCGCATCCACCGGGTCGGGCCGGTCGTCACCGTGCGCAACGCGCCGTCCCCGGCGGCCACGTCGGCGCTGGCCATCGGCGAGCACGTGGCCGACCGCGTCCTGGCCGACCGGGACTGACCGCCCGACCCGGTCACCCGTCCGGCTGCCCGGCCGCTGGCTCCGGCCCGTCGGCCAGCAGAAGGTACAGGGACCGCCGGGCCTCGGCCAGCACGCGGGCGGCCTCGGCCACCTGCGCCTCCGAGCCGGTGCGGGCGACCTGGCGGACGGCGCCGTGCAGCTGGTGGAGCAGCGCGGGCAGCTCCGCACCGGGACCCGCCGCGCCCCGGCCGACGAAGGGGTCGGCCCCGGAGCCCTGCCGCTCCTCGACGTGCGCCCGGCCGGCCTCGGTCAGCGTGACCAGCTTGCGGCCGGCGTCGGCGGTGACGGTCACCAGCCCCTCGTCCTCGAGCTGGCTGATGGTCGGGTAGATCGCGCCGGGGCTGGGCGTCCAGCGGCCCCCGCTCCGCTCGGCGATCGCCTGCATGAGCTGGTAGCCGTGCATCGGCTGCTCGGCGAGCAGCAGCAGGACGGCGGAGCGGACGTCGCCGCGCGGTGCCCGCCCGCGGCCGCCGCGCCGGTGGTGCGGCCCCGGCGGCGCGTCGCCGGGCGTCCCGAACGGGCCGCGGCGGGGGTGGTGGTGGCGCAGGCCGGCGTGCCGGCCGCCGCGCCCGGGCAGGTCGCGCCCGGGGAGGTGGTGCCTCATCGTGATCCTCCGGTGTCGTATCGGATGACAGTAACGATACATCGTTACTGTCATCCGTCAACGGCTGCCAGGGAGGTCGTGGACGGCTCCCAGTGGCGGGACAGCCGGCGCGCCGAGCCTCGTCACCGAGGGCCGGAGGTCCCGGCCCGAGGAGGGGAGACCGTGCCGAAGAAGATCGTCATCGCCGCCGCCGCGGGGGCCCTGGCCCTGACCGGCCTGGCCGTCGCGGCGCCGGCCCTCGCCGAGGAGGGCGCCGAGGGGACCGCGGCGCCGTCCGTGGTGGACCGGATCCGCGACGCCCTGTCCGGCCTGGTGCCCGACGGCTCCCTGACCGCGGAGCAGGCCGACGAGGTGGCCGGCACGCTGGCGGAGTCCGGGTCCGGCCAGGGTGGGCGCGGGGGGCACGGCGGTCCCGGGCTCGCCGCGGCCGCGGAGGCCCTCGGCATGGACGCCGACGAGCTGCACAGCGCCCTCGCCGAGGACGGCGCGACCCTGGGCTCGGTCGCCGTGGCCCGGGGCGTCGACGTCGGCGACCTCGTCGCCGCCCTGGTCGACGACGTGCACGAGCGGCTCGCCGGAGCCGTCGAGGAGGGCCGGCTGACCCAGGAGCAGGCCGACGAGCGGCTCGCCGACCTCGGGGAGCGCGTCCGGGACCGCGTCGCGGCCACGCTGCCCGACCGCGACGGCGACCGGGCCGCCGGGGCGGAGGTGACGGGGGACTGAGCCGGGCGGCTCAGCCGGGGCCGGGACCCCAGCGCCCCGGCCCCTCCCCGCCGACCGGCCGGCCCTCGTCGAACGGCCCGCCCTCGTCGAACGGCCCGCCCCCGTCGACGAGGACCTCCGCGGCCAGGGATCCGACCACGGCGAGCAGCAGCACCGCGACCACCGCGAGCAGCACGACGGCCGTGACCCGGGCCCCGGACAGCCGCCACCCGGCGCCGCCCAGGGAGGCCCGCAGCTGCTCGGCGGCGAGTGCCGCCACCGCCGGCCAGCCGGGCGGGGCCGGCGGCTGCGGGGCCGGCGGCAGGTCGGCGGTGAGCGGGGCGAGGTCGGCCAGGTGGACGGCGGCGAAGGCCGCCGCCATCCGCTCGCTGCCCTCGTCGGCGGTGAGCAGGCCCCGGGCGACGGCGTCCTGGAGCACCTGCACCGTGGCGGTGCGGTCGGCGTCGGAGGCCCGGAGGGCGGGCCGCGCGAGCCCGTCCCCGTCGGTCGGCGGTGGCATGGCGGAGTCCTCCCGGCGGTGCGGAGATCAGGCCGGCAGTGTGCTCCGCCTCCCTGTGCGCGAGCTGTGGGACGCAGTCAGGCGGCGGTGGCGGTCAGGCGGCGGTGGCGGTGACGAAGGTGCACACGCCCTCGCCGCTGTCGGCCCGGTGCCGGAGCCCGATGAGCGCGAGCGCGGCGATCTCGACCCGGTGGGCGACCTGGCGCAGGCCGCTGTAGTCGGTGCTGCCGCCGCTGCGCACCTCGATGTCGGTGAACCCGGCCAGCCGGACGTGCTCGGTCAGCATCCAGTCGGGGAGGATCGAGATGTGCCCGGGCTGGTAGTAGTGCTTGGGCCCGAAGATGTAGGGGGCGCCCCGCAGGAACATCTTCAGCCGTGAGTGCGGGTGGGTGATGTTCGGCGTGCTGACCAGCAGCCGGTCCCCGGGGCGCAGCAGCGACCGGATCGAGCGCAGCACCCCGCGGGGGTTCTCGACGTGCTCGAGGGTCTCCACGCAGACCACCATGTCGAACGGCCCCCGGGTGTCCCCCGTCCACTCGGGGGCGTCGAGGTCCAGCCGGTGGATCCAGTCGTGCGGCGGCTCGAGGTCGGTGGGGACGACGTCGAACCCGGCCTCCTGCAGCCGCAGGGCGAGCGCGCCGCAGCCGGCCCCGACCTCCAGCACCCGGCCGCCCCGGGGGAGCGCGGCCCGTACCAGCTCGACGGTGTACTCGTGCACCCCGGGGGCGGCGTGCACGGAGTGCCCCTTGTAGGTGTCGACGGGCTCGGTCCGCTGGACGGTGGTGCGCTCGGGGGCGGTCACCGCACCAGCCTGGCACGGTCGGGCGCGCCGCGCGGCCCGGGGCGCAGCTCAGCAGACCGCGAGGTCGTCCGCGCCGTGCTCGGGGACCCCGCCCACCACCGTGGCGACGACCGGCACCCGGTCGATCGTGGTGGGGTCGACGGCCAGCAGGTCCTCGCCCAGCACCACCAGGTCGGCGAGCAGCCCGCGGGCGAGGCGGCCCTTCTCGTGCTCGGCGTGGTCGGCGTACGCCGAGCCGTACGTGTAGGCCCGCAGCGCCTGCTCGACGGTCAGCGACTCCTCCGGGGTGAACGGGACCCCGGCGGCGGTGCGGCGGTTGACCAGGTCGTGGATGCCCAGCAGCGGCGCGCCCTCGACGACCGGGCAGTCGGAGCTGCCGGGCAGCTCGATGCCGGCGTCGAGGAAGCTCCTCTGCCGGTAGCACAGCCGGGCGCGCTCCGGCCCGAGGGCGGCGAGCATCCCGTCGCCGATCTCGCTGAGGAAGCGGCCCTGCGGCACCGGGACCACGCCGAGCGCGGCCAGCCGGGCGACCTGGGCGTCGGCGGCCACGCCGGCGTGCTCCACCCGGTGCCGGGGGTCGGGCCGGGGGAAGCGGCGCTGCGCGTCCTCGTAGGCGTCGAGCACCACGTCGAGCGCGGCGTCGCCGATGGCGTGGGTGGCCACCTGCCAGCCGTGGGCGTGCGCGGCCACGATCCGCCGGTGCAGCTCCCCGGCGTCCTCGAGCAGGAAGCCGGTGCTGTCGGGCCGGTCGGCGTAGGGGCAGCACATGGCCGCCGTCCGCCCGATCAGCGAGCCGTCGGAGAAGACCTTCGTCGCCCCGATGCGGACCCACTCGTCGCCCAGCCCGGTGCGCACCCCCAGGTCCAGGCCGAACCAGGGCCGGCCCGGCTCCACCTCCCCGGCCTCGTGCAGTGCGTCGGACCCCGGCATGAGGGTCGCCCGCACCCGCAGGAGCCCGCGCTCGCGGGCGGTCAGGAAGGCGGCCAGGTCCGCGGTGCTGTTGGCGACCAGCCCGGCCGCGATGCCCGGCTCGGTGATGCTCGTGATGCCCTCGGAGAGCGCGACGTCGACGGCCAGGCCGATCCCGCGCACCCAGTCCTCGAACGGCTCGGGGCGCAGCACGGCGAAGGCCAGCTGCTGGGCCTGCTCGGCCAGCAGCCCCTCGGGGCGGCCGTCGGCGTCGCGCGCGACGTGCCCGCCCGGCAGGTCCGGCACCGCGTCCAGGTCGGCGAACCCGGCGCGGCGGAAGCCCTCCGTGCTGAGCACCCCCATGTGCCCGGAGCTGTGCTGCAGCCACACCGGCCGGCCGCCGGCCGCCCGGTCCAGCGCCGCCCGGGTGGGGTGCCCGCCCAGCCGGTTCTGGTCGTAGCCGTGCCCCAGCACCCAGGCGTCCCCGGCGAGCCCACCGGCCCGCTCGGCCACCCGCCGGTACAGCTCGTCGAGGTCGCCGACGCGCAGGTCGACCTGGCGCAGCCGCTGACCGCGCATGCTCAGGTGGTGGTGCGCGTCGTGGAAGCCCGGCACCACCGGGGCACCGCGCAGGTCCACCACCGTCGTGGCCGTGCAGCCGTCGAGGTCGTCGTCGAGCCCGGCCACCCGGCCCCCGAGCACCCCGAGCCGCCGGGCCCGGGGCCGGGCGGGGTCGCCGGTGGTGATGTCGCCGTCGACGTAAAGCACGTCCAGCCGCACGGTCGTCCCTCCTCGCGTCGGCCGGGCGCTCAGCGCAGCCCGGCGGTGACCCGGGCGGCGGCCTCGGCCACCGCCCGGCCGGTGCGGCCGGTGTCCACCGTCGCATCGACGTAGACCACGGCGAGGGCACCGCGGGCGCCGCCGTCCGGGCCGAGCACGGGGGCGGCCACCGACCGCATGCCGGGGATGACCTCGCCGTGCGAGGTCGCCCACCCGGTGCGCCGGGCCTCGACGAGCTCCGGCCGGTCGCCGGGATCGGGGGGCTCGGGCATGAGCAGGGCCAGGCCGGGGGCGCCGCGGCCCACCGGGTGGCGGGTGCCGGGCCGGTACACCACGTGGGCGGTGGTGTCCTGCGGCTCCACGGTGGTCACGGTGACGGCGTCCCCGCCCGCGCGGACCACGAGGAACGCGGTCATGCCCAGCTCGGCGACCAGCGCGTGCAGCCGGGGCAGGGCTGCGGCCTGCAGCCCCGAGCGCACCCCGCGGGCCAGGACGGCGACGCCCAGGCCGAGCCAGTAGTGCCCGGCGTCGTCGCGCTCCACCAGGTCGTGGTCCTCCAGCGTCCGCAGCAGCCGGTAGGCGATCGAGCGGTGCAGCGACAGCGCCGCGGCGATCTCGGCGACCGGCTGCGGGCGGCCGACGGCGGCCAGGTGCTCGAGCACCCGGATGCCGCGGTCGAGCGTCTGCGACTGCGGGGCGCCCGCCGCCCCCGCGTCTGCCGCCATCCCGCCGTCCCTCCCCGAGACCCGCTGCCCGCCGCGAGCCTACGAGAACCCGTGGCGCGGACCGGGAGCGCGTCACCGAGGCGGGTGGCACCACCCAGTACCGGAACAGCCCGGTCACGAACGTCGTGGGCAATCGTGTTGAGCGCCGCTCCGGAGGCGCGCGAGGATGCCGCATGGCCGTGGGGGAAGCACGTCCAGCGTCGGTGCCGTTGCCCAAGATCCAGGTGCCGAGGATCGCCACGACGGTGCTCGACCGGCCGAGGCTGATGGCGGCGCTCGGCTGGTCCGCCGACGACCCGGATGGTCCCCCGGGGGAGCCCGGCGAGGTCGTCGCGGTCTCCGCACCGGCGGGGTACGGCAAGACCACGCTGCTGGCCGCGCGCGCCCAGGCCCTGCGCGCCCGGCGGCGGCCGGTCGGCTGGGTGACGTGCGACCGGTTCGACGCCGACCCGGTGCAGCTGTGGGCAGCGGTCCTCGCGACGCTCGCGGTGGGTCTCGAGCGGTCCACGGCGGACCCGGCCGCGGCCCGGGCGCTCGGCGGCCTCAGCCCGCCCCCGGCGCTGGACCCGCCGTTCCTGGCCGAGTTCGCCGAGGCCGTGGACGCGGTGGGGGAGCCGGTCACCCTGGTCCTCGACGACGTCCACGTGCTCACCGGGGAGACGATCCGCGGCGACCTCGCCGAGCTGGTGCGCAACCTGCCCGAGCAGCTGCGCCTGGTCCTCGGCAGCCGGCGTCGCCCCGGACCCCTGCTGCAGCGCGTCCGCCTCGCCGGGCGGCTGCGGGAGGTCGGCGCCGGGGACCTCGCCTTCACCCGCGAGGAGATCGGCCGGCTGCTCCGGGACCAGCGGGCCGAGCTGGGCGAGGCGGACCTGGACACGCTGTGGCACCGCACGGAGGGCTGGCCGGCCGCGGTGCGCCTCGCCGGGCTGGCCCTGGCCGGCGAGCCGGACCCGTCCGGCTTCGTGGCGCGCTTCGCCGGGGACGACACCGCGATCGCCGACTACCTCGTGTCGGAGATCCTCTCCCGCCAGCCCGAGCACGTGCACCGGTTCCTGCTCGACACGTCCGTGGCCGAGGAGCTGACCGTCGAGCTGGCCGCGGCGCTGTCGGGGCGGGCCGACGCCGGCGCCCTGCTCGACGGCCTCGAGCGTGCGAACGCGCTGGTGAACCGGCTGGGCCGGCTCGGGACGTGGTACCGGTACCACGCCCTGCTGCGCACCTTCCTGGTCGGCGAGCTGCACCGGCGGGACCTCGTGGCGGCCCGGGAACGGCACGCCCGGGCCGCGCGGTGGTTCGCCGACGCCGGGCAGCCCGGTCCGGCGCTGGAGCACGCGGTGGCCGCCCACGACGACGCGGCGGTGCGCGACCTGCTCGCCGGCCACGGCCTCACCCTGCTGCTGTCGGGGCAGGCCCAGCTCATCGCACGCGTGCTGGCCACGGCACCGCCTGCCGTGCTGGGCGACCCCGACGTGGCCCTGCTGGGTGCGATCACCGCGCTGCAGGCGGGCGACCTGGAGGGAGCCGACCGGACGCTGGCCCGGTTCCGGACGCTGCCCGAGGGGGCGGGGGACCGGACCCGCCGGCTGCGCAGCAGCGCGCTGCTCTACCGCGCGCGGCTGCGCGCCGACCTCGACGTCCTGCGCGACGGGCGCGTGGTGGCCGGCCCGTCGGCCGCCGACGGCGGCGACATCGACGCGGACCTGCTGTTCCTGCTCAACCGCGCCACCCTGCGGGTGCCGGCCGGTGACGAGCCGGGCGCGATGGCCGATGCCCTGGCGGCGCTCGATCTGGGCCGGCGGTACGGCCGGGACCACGTCGTCCTGGACTGCCTGAACCTGCTCTCCGGGGTGTGCACCGGCACGGGGGACCTGCCGGCCGCACGCCGGTGGGCGCAGGAGGCGATCGAGTTCGCCGGCGAGCGCGGGTGGGGGTCCTCCCCGCGGCTGGCCTACTCGCACGTCATCCTGGCCTGGGCGGCCTACCAGGCGCTGGACCTGGAGACGGCGTCCCGCGAGGCACCGGCGGCCGTGGCCCTGCTCCAGCAGGCGGTCGAGCCGGAGATCGACGGGGCGGCCCGGTCCGGGGAGGCGATCATCGCCTTCGACCGCCCGCACGAGCGGCGCGCGGCGCTGCGGCGGCTCGAACGGCTCTGGGAGCGCCTGCCCGAGTCGCACCCGTCCCCGCACCTGACCGCCTTCGCCGGGCTGGCCGAGGTGCACATGAGCCTGGCCCTCGGTGAGCGGGGCCGGGCCGCCGAGGTCGTCACCCGGGTGGCGCGCGTGCTGGGCGGCACCGGCGACGCCGACGTGCTCCGGGCGCTGACGCTGCTGGACCGCGGCCGGCACGACCAGGCGCGGGCGGCGGTGGCGCCGGTGCTCTCGGGGGCCCGGGCGACGACCGTGGTCCCCGTCGAGGTGACCGCCTGGTTGGTCGAGGCGGTGGCAGCCGGGCACGCGGGGATGTCGGAGACGGCGCACCGGGCGGTGCTGCGCGCGCTCGTGATCGGCGGCTCGCGCCGGGTTCTGCGGCCGTTCTACGACCTCGGCCCTCCGCTGCGGGAGCTGCTGCTGGCCGCTATCGGGCGAGCGGGCCCCGCCGAGCCGTTCCTGGCCGAGCTGCTGGGGGCGTGGGCGGCCGCCCGGCGGTGGCAGGACCGGGCGGAGGGCGCGACCGCGCCGGCGGGGGAGGGGATCCGCGGCGGCCCGGTGCTGCTCAGCCCGCTGACCGCCCGGGAGGTCGAGCTGCTGCACGACCTCCCCTCGATGTTGACCGTGGAGGAGATCGCCGCCCAGCACGTGGTGAGCGTGAACACGGTGAAGACCCACCTGCGCTCGCTCTACCGCAAGCTCGGTGTGGCCACCCGGCGCGACGCCGTCGCCGCGGCGAGGCGGATGTACCTGGCGTGACCGGCCCGGTCCCGCGCCGGCCGGCGGGTCCCGGCTCACCCCGCGCGGATGAGGCCCGCCCGCGTGGTGGGGGGTGACGCTGGCACGGTCCCGCGGCGAGGGCAGGGAGCGCGCATGGGGTGGCACGGGCTCCGGAGGCCGAGGTGCTGACCACCCCGCGGGTCCGCGGCCCGGCCCGACGGCTGGAGGCGACCTTCCCCGGTCGCTGCCTGGCCTCCTCCATGGCCGTCCAGGGGGCCGACCGGGCGATGGCCATCGCCGCGCAGGCGCTGACGGCGCTCGTCCCGCTGCTGCTGCTGATCGGCGTGCTGGCACCGGCCGACGACCGTGCGGCGTTCTCCACCTTCCTGGTCGACCGCTTCCGGCTGACGGGGACGACCGCGCAGGTGGTCACCCATCTCTTCGCCCGCCCTCCCGGCGGCTCCATCGGCGTGCTGAGCGCCCTCCTGCTGGTCCTCTCGGGTGTCTCGCTCAGCCGCCGGCTGCAGCGGATGTACCAGCAGGCGTGGCGCCTGGACCGGGTCCGCGGGATCGGGGCCTCCCGGGACGCCGCGCTGGGGCTGGCCGTGCTCCTGGCCGCGGTCAGCCTGCTCGCCCTGGCCCGGTCCCTGGTCGACGAGCTGCCGCTGCACGAGGTGCTGGGCTGGGGGCTCTCCATGGCCACCGGCCTCGCGCTGTGGACGACGGTCCCCTGGCTCCTGCTGGGCCGGCGGCTCGCCTGGCGCCGTCTGCTGCCCGCCGGTGCGCTCGCCGCGGCCTGCTGCGGCGGGTACGCGATCGCCTCGGCGGTCTGCATGCCCCGGCTGATCGAGAGCTACAGCCGCAGGTACGGCATGTTCGGGGTGACCCTGGCCCTCGTCGGGTGGCTGCTGTGCATCGCGGTCATCGCCGTCGCCACCACCGTGATCGCCGCCGAGTGGGACCGGTCACCGCCGCCGTGGGCGCGACGGCCACCGACGACGTCGGACCCGGACGCCGGGGCCGGGAACGGGTGACGGGCGGCCGGAGGGCACGGGAGGCCGGTGCCCGCCGGAGGCACCCGGGGAGGGGGTGGACGTGGACGACGCGGCGGTGGTCGTCGTCGCGGCGGCGGTCTTCGCGTGGGGGGTGCTCTCGGCGCGGCTGGAACGGGCCGACCTGACGGCGCCGATCGTCTTCCTGGGCCTCGGGGGGCTGCTGGCCGCCGCGGGGGTGGTCGACGGCGCCGCCGATCCCGGCGTCCTGCGGTCGCTGGCCGAGGTCACCCTGGTGTGGGTGCTGTTCTCCGACGCGGCCCGGGTCCGGCCGCAGGACCTGCGCGAGGACTCCGGCCGGTACCTGCGGTTGCTCCTGGTCGGGCTGCCGCTGACCGTCGGCGCCGGTTGGGCCGTGGCCGTCTGGCTGCTGCCCGGGGTCGACGTGTGGCTGGCGTTGCTGGTCGCCGCGGCGCTCGCGCCGACGGACGCCGCGCTGGGCCTGCCGGTGGTCTCCGACCCGGCCGTCCCCTCCCGGGTCCGCCGCATGATCACCGTGGAGAGCGGGCTCAACGACGGCATCGTGACCCCGGTCGTCATGTTCGCCCTCGCCGGGGCCGCGTCGGCGGAGGGGCTGGCGGGGGCGCCGGGGCTGCCCGAGGCGCTCGTGGAGCTCGCGGTCGGCGCGGCCACCGGTGCCGGGCTGGGCGCCGGGGGCGGTGCCCTCCTGCGGCAGGCCAGGCGCCACGGCTGGGCCGAGGAGGGCTTCGCGGGCATCGCCGTCCTCGCCCTGGCCCTCGCCGCGTACGCCGGGGCGCTGGTGGTGGACGGCAACGGGTTCGTCGCGGCCTTCTGCGGCGGGCTGGCCTTCGGCGCGACCGCCGGCCGGCGTGGGCCCGCCGAGCTGGTGTTCACCGAGCAGGCCTCGGGGCTGGTGTCGCTGCTCGTCTGGCTGGTCTTCGGGGCGATCGCCGTCCCGGTCGTGCTGGACGTCCCGTCGTGTGCCGCGGTGGTGTACGCGCTGGCCAGCCTGACGCTCCTCCGGATGGTCCCGGTGGCGCTGGCGCTGCTCGGGTCGGGCCTCGACCGCGCGACGGTGCTCTTCGTCGGCTGGTTCGGCCCGCGCGGCCTGGCCTCCGTGGTGTTCGCGCTCATCGCCCTCGAGGAGCTCGGGACCGGCGCGGAGGCCGCGACGGCGGTCATCGCCCTGACCGTGGTGCTCAGCGTGCTGGTCCACGGGGCCACGGCCGGGCCGCTGGCCGCCCGGTACGGCGCCTGGCCGCGCCCCGGCCCGGCCGGGGGGCGGCCCGACCGGTGCGGCCGACCTGCCCCTGCGCGGGCTCCTGCCGCGCTCCGCCCCGCGCCCGGTCACCCGCTCCGAGGGAGGGCGGGGTCCCGGGTCGCCGCCATCCTGAGGGGCGGCGAGCGCCGCGGTGGAGGTGGGCGATGACGCGGGCGACGGACGACGGCGGCCCCGGGCCGGTCCCCGGCGGTGCCACCGGCCCGGTGACCCCGGCCCCCCGGCCGGACGCCGACCGCGGGACGGGGCGCGCTCCTGCCGGAGCGGCGTCGGCCGCGGACCGCGACAGCGCCCGCCGGTCGGTGCTGGAGCTGATCGCGGTCGTCGTCCTGGCGACCACCACCATCCTCACCGCCTGGTCGGCCTTCCAGGCCAGCAAGTGGGGCGGGGCGATGTCGATCGCCTTCAGCGAGGCGTCCTCGTCCCGGATCGAGGCCGCCCGGCTCGACGGAGCCGGCAACGTGCGGATCTCCAACCACATCGGCCTGTTCACCCAGTGGGCCGCCGCGGTGGGGGCCCAGGACCAGCAGCTCGCCGACTTCCTCGCCACCCGGTTCCCCGAGCCGCTGGCGACCGCGCACACCGACTGGCTGGCCACCACCGCGCCCGGCACGGTCCCCGCGGGATCGCCCTTCGAGATGCCCTCCTACGTCCTGCCCGAGAAGGTCGAGGCCGAGGCCGCACAGGCACGGGCCGGCGACCGTTTTGAGGCCGCCCTGGCCAACAACCAGCGCAGCGACAACTACACGATCCTGACCGTGCTGTTCGCCACCGTGCTGTTCTTCACGGCGATGGCCACCAAGGTGCGCGCGCTGCGGTACCAGCAGACGCTCCTGACCACCGCCGTCGTGCTCGGCGTGATCGGCGTCGCGCTCCTCATCGCCTTCCCCAAGCTGGTCTGACCGCCGGACCTGCCACCCCCGGAGCGCTCTGCCGGGGGTGCGTTTCGCCGCCGTGCCGCGGGGAAGACGACGGGTGGGCCCCGAGCCGTGGCGGCCGCCGACGCGCCCGGTCGGGGGTGCACCCGTGGCGGAGCCACCGCGTACCGCGCCCGGTCGGGGGCACCGGCCGGGCGCCCTGCCGCCGCGGCCGGCCGTCGTCGCGGCCGTGCAGGGTGCGCTCGCGCCCCACCCCTGGCGGGGGCTCACGGACCGGGCCGTGGCGGCCCTGGCCGTCGCCGCGGCCGACGCCGCCCGGGGTGCGCGGGCGGGGCCGGCCCCTGGCCACCCCGGGTGGCGCCACGATCCCCGCGTCCCCGCGGTGGCCCGCGCGCTCGCCGCCGGCCCGGGCTGGCGCCGGTGCACCCTCGAGGAGGTGGCCCGACGGCTCGCCGGTGCACTCGGCGCGGAGGAGGAGCGCGCGCTGTGGTCGGACCTGGAGCGGGGCCGGGCGCCGGACCCGCCCCGCTGACGCGCGCAGGTGTGACCCGGGCTCCGGGGCGCTACTGCCGCGCCATGGCCAGCCGCAGCTCGATCTCACCGTCGGTGATCAGGTCGCCGGAGAGGTCGACGGTCACGGTGTGCAGCGTGCCGGTGAAGCGGAAGGGGGCCCGGTAGTCCGGGCAGACCGGGGAGCCGGGGTCCGCCCCGCAGGTGAGGTTGCCCGGGTTGATGACGATGGGCACGGTGACGGGCAGCTCCTCGTCGGCCACCAGCCTGCCGTCGACGTAGAGCTGGCCCCGTCCCGGCGCGCCCCGCCCCTGGGCCAGGTCCGGAGCGCCCGTCGGCTCGAACTCGAAGCGCAGCAGGTGCCGGCCGGCGGGCACCGGCTCGGGTGCCGCCACCCGGAACAGGGCCCGGGACACGTAGTTGTGCGCGTAGTGCAACCGTCCGTCCAGGACGTAGAAGGTCCAGCCGCCGACGGCGGTGCCCTGGGCGAGGAGCACGCCTTCGTCCCCCTCGGCCGTCTCGACGTCGGCGGTGATGCTGTGCGGCCGGTTGAGCACGCGCGGGCCGGCGAAGAAGGGCACGGAGGACGTGCCGGGGCGCAGGACGTAGGCGTCCCGCGGCTCGGCGACCTGCGGGCGCTCGACCATGAGCCGCTGGGCGCCGCTGCCGTCAATGGGGAGGACGCCGTACCTGCCGGCCTCGACGTACCACTGGGCGATCAGCTCGATGAGCTTGTCGCGGTGCCGATCGGCCAGGTCGTGGTTCTCGGTGGGGTCCTCGGCGACGTGGTAGAGCTCCCAGTGGTGGGCGTCCAGGTCCGCCAGGTCCGCCGCCGACACCGGGACGCCGAACGGCTTGCCGGCCTCGCTGAACGAGGGGCCCGGCCAGGGGCAGACCGCCCGCCAGCCGTCGGAGTCGATGGCCCGGTGGCCGAGCATCTCGTAGTACTGGGTGCGGTGCCGGGTCGGGGCGTCCGGGGCCTCGAACGTGTAGGCGAGGCTGGTGCCGTGGAGGGGTGACTGGGTCACCCCCCGGATGGCCCGCGGCGGCTCGATGCCGAGCACCTCCAGGACGGTGGGGACGAGGTCGATGATGTGCGCGAACTGGTGGCGCACCTCGCCCCGGGCCTCGATGCCGCGGGGCCAGTGGACCAGGAACGGGTCGCTGGCGCCGCCGCGGTAGGTCTCCCGCTTCCAGCGCCGGAACGGGGTGTTCCCGGCCCACGTCCAGCCCCAGGCGTAGTGGTTGAAGGTGGTCGGGCCGCCGAGCTCGTCGAGGTGGGTGAGGACGTCGGCGAGCGGCTCGGGGGCGTTGTTGAAGAACTGCATCTCGTTGGGCGTGCCGGTCGGCCCGCCCTCGGCGCTGGCCCCGTTGTCCGAGACGACCACGACGAGGGTGTTGTCGAGCTCGTCGATCTCCCGGAGGAAGTCCAGCAGCCGGCCGATGTGGTGGTCGGTGTGCGTGAGGAACCCCGCGAAGACCTCCATCATGCGGGCGTACAGCCGCCGGGCCTCGGGGGGGAGGGCGTCCCAGTCCGGCACGTCCGGGTCCCGCCGGGAGAGCTCGGCGCCCGGCGGCACGATGCCCAGTTTCTTCTGCCGGGCGAAGGTCCGCTCGCGGTAGGCGTCCCAGCCGTCGTCGAACGCGCCGGCGTAGCGGTCGGCCCACTCCTCCGGCACGTGGTGCGGCGCGTGCGTGGCCCCCGGGCAGAAGTGCAGGTAGAAGGGCTTATACGGCGCCACCTGCTTGGCGTCGCTGACGAAGCGGATCGCCATGTCGGCCAGGTCCTCGGTGAGGTGGTACCCCTCCTCCGGGCTCCGGGGCGGCTCGACCTGGTGGTTGTCGTACACCAGGTCGGGGTGCCACTGGCTGGTGTCGCCACCGAGGAACCCGTAGAAGCGCTCGAAGCCGCGCCCCAGCGGCCAGCGGTCGAACGGCCCGGCCGCCGACTCCTGCTCCGACGGCATCAGGTGGTACTTGCCGACCAGGTAGGTGCTGTAGCCGTGCTGCAGCAGCATCTCCGAGAGGAAGCCGTTCTCGAACGGGATGTTGCCGTTGTAGCCGGGGTAGCCGGTGGCCAGCTCGTTGATCGCCGCCATCGCGTTCGCGTGGTGGTTGCGGCCGGTGACGATGCACGAGCGCGACGGGGAGCACAGCGCCGTCGTGTGCATGTTGCTGTACAGGAGGCCGCCGGCGGCCAGGGCGTCGAGGTTCGGCGTCGCGATCGGGCTGCCGTAGCAGCCCAGCTGCCCGTAGCCGGTGTCGTCCAGCACGACGACCAGCACGTTGGGGGCGCCCGGGACAGCGCGGACCGGCCGTGGCCAGGCGGGCTCCGACACGTCGGTCGTGCGGCCGATCGTGCCGGGGAAGGCCGTCCCCGGTTCGTACTCCTGCACCGCCATGGCAAGCCTCCTGGGGGTCGGACCCCCAGGACAGCGGCGCCGGCGGGTCGCCGCCATCCCCCGCCGCGGGTGATCCCGGTGCCCGCGTGCCGCTCCGCCCCGCTCCGCGGGCGGGAGCCACCTCATCCGGTGCGGACGAGGCCGGCCCGCGGTTCCCGGTGGAGGCTCGGTGGCGAACGCCCGTCCGGGGACCGCCGGCACCCGCGAGGGCGGCATGGCCGGACCCGACCCGGTCCGGCCGCTCCACCTTCCGCACCAGAGGAGCCGCGGCCATGGGCCCTTCCGTCTACGAGTTGCGCGTCCGCGGACCGGTCCCGCCCGCCGTGCTCGTCGAGATCGGCGCCGCCGGGGTCTCCGAGGAGCCACCGGTCACCGTCCTGCGCACCGACCCGACGGACCAGTCCGGGCTGCACGGTCTCCTGCAGCGGTTGCAGTCCCTGGGGCTGGACCTGATCGAGGTGCGCAGCGGCCCCGTGGAGGTCGCCGACGAGCAGCCGGCGGACGGGACGTGAGCGGCACCGGGTGGCCGGGAGGACGGGGCGGGGGGCTGCGCGGTGCCCTGGGCGGTTGAGCTCCTCGCGGGCGCCGCCGTGGTGGTCACCGTGCTCGGGACGGTCGTCCTGCGGGTCCGGCTCGGCACGGTCCGGGACCCGCGGTGGTTCCGCTGCCGCCTGGCCGCGGCGCCGCGGCGGGGGCGGCGGGCGCGGGGCAGGCGGGCCTGGGGACGCACCACGCGGGCCACCTGGCGGCGCGACGTGCTCCTGGTGCGCTCCGGACCCCTGCGCCTCGGGACCGCGTCGTACCGGGTCCGCACCCCGGAGGCGGGTCCCCGTCCGGTGCCGGCCTGCGACGTCCGCCGGCTCGGCGACCGGCCGCTGGTCCTGCCCCTGGTCCTGACCACCGGGAGACGGCTGGAGCTGGCCGCGCCGGCGGAGTGCCGCGACCTCCTCGTCGGACCGTTCCTCGTGCTCGCGGTGGCTGACCTGCCGCCGGCACCCCGGGGAGGGCTGCCGTCGCCGGGGGGCGCGGCGGACGCGCCGCCCCGGGAGGAGCCCCCGGCCGGAGGTCAGCGCGGGCCCGGCGGCGACCAGTCGTAGACCACCGCCGTGCCCAGCACGGCGTCCTGCGCGGACCGGCGGGACCGGCCGGCCGCGACCCACAGCAGGCCGATGGGGAACGCCACGCACAGCGCCGCACGCAGCGCGGCCAGGGCCCAGCCCAGGGGCCTGCCGGAGGGGGAGACCGGGCGCACCCCCAGGACGCGGGCGCCCCAGGTGCGGCTCCCGGCCCAGGTAACGGTGGAGTAGGCGGCCGTGACGACGGCCCCGCACGTCAGGAGCAGGCCCGGCGACGGGGCGGGGAAGCGGAACCCGCGCGGGTCCAGCAGGAACGTCGTCACGGTGACCGCGGCGTACCCGGCGGCCAGCACGGCGAGCACCACCTCGACGTCCAGCACGTTCGCCAGGGCGGGGGCCGGCCGTCCGCGCGGGTCACCGCGGGCTCCCCGTGCCGTCGCCACGAGCGCGCCGCCCGGAGCGGCGCAGCCGGCGGTCGACCACCGGGTCGACCGCCTGGTCGGCCTCGGCGCCCCGGCTGCGGACGCCCGAGACGACCTCGGTCGTGAGCGTCCCGGTCGAGCTGCGGATGAGGTCGGGCAGGTCGATCGCATCGACCACGTACCGGGCCAGCGCCACCACGTCGAGCCGGTCGGCGATGCGGTCCGGGTCGACCCGGTCGATGACCGCGTCCAGGTCCAGGCGGGCGGCGACGCGGTCCACGTCGAGGCGGTCGGCCACGCGGTCGAGGTCGAGGCGGTCGATGACGGCGTCGAGGTCGAGGCGGGCGGCGACGCGGTCCACGTCGAGGCGGGCGGCGATGCGGTCCACGTCGACCCTGTCGACGGCGCGCTGCAGGTCGACGAGGGCGACCACGCGGTCGAGGTCGACGAAGCGGGCGAGCAGGTCCGGGACGTCCACGCGGGCCAGCGCCGCCCGGGCGAACGCCGGGACGGCCGCGTCGGTGACCGCGCCCAGCCGCCCGGTGAGCAGGTGCCGCTCGGTCAGCCCCCGTGCCCGGAGCGCCGCCCGTGCCCGCCGCAGGGCCCGCCGGCCCGGGGCGGGGAGTCGGTGCACGGCGGCGCGGGGCACCCGGGCGGGCGTCCGCGCCGCGGCGACGCCGAGCACCGCCGCGCCGAGCAGGACGTCGAGGACGCCGAGGACGTCGGAGACCGTCGGTGGCGGCCGCCTCCCGCCGGTTCCCGGCACGGTGCGGACCGGTCCGAGGTGTTGGGCACCGGGACGGAGGCGGGCCGCGGCACCGGGAGGGCGGCGGCGACCGGGGTACCTGGGGTACCGGTGTCCGAGGTCATGGGACCGGGCGGGTCAGGCCGGGAGGCGCCGCGGTCCGGGCCCGCGAGCCCGGCCGGCGACCGCGGGCCGTTCCCGGGGGAGGCCGGCCACCCCCGGTGGGTCCCGGTGCGGCTGGTCGGCCCCAGCGACCAGCGTCATGGCGGTCCTCCGGTCCAGGACAGGGGTCGCCCGAGCATGGGCGCTGCCGGGGCGCCGGCCCTCATCCCGCGGGGTGAGCGGGTCCCGCCGGGCGGCCCGGGCCCCGCCTCCGGCGGCGGATTCACCCCTGCGGGACGAGGAGGGGACCAGCGGTCCGGCGGCACCCTCGGTGCCGACACCGCCCGAGGAGGCCCGCGATGGACTACCCGCTCCTGGAAGTCATCTGGTCGATGATCGTGTTCTTCGCCTGGATCCTGTGGATCTGGCTGCTGATCGTCGTCTACACGGACATGTTCCGCCGCCGGGACATCGGCGCCTGGGGCAAGACCGGCTGGGTCCTGCTGACCCTGTTCCTCCCGTTCGTCGGCGTCTTCGCCTACCTGGTGACGCAGGGCCGCGGGATGGGCGAGCGCGCCGAGGAGCAGGCCCGCCGGCACCAGGCGGCCGTGGACGACCACATCCGGTCGGTCGCCGCCGGCTCGGCAGGGAGCACGGCGGGGGGCCCGGCAGGCGGCTCCAACGGCGTGGACGAGCTGACCCGGGCCAAGCAGCTGCTGGACAGCGGGGCCCTCACGCAGAGCGAGTTCGAGCAGATGAAGCGCAAGGTGCTCGTCTGACCGCCGGTGCGGGCCAGGACGCGGAGGAGGTCGGGCATGTCCGACGTCAAGGTGGAGCGCGAGGTCACGCTGTCCCGCCAGGAGGCCGCCCGGTGGTTCGCCGAGCTCGCCCGGGCCCTCGAGGGGACGGGGAAGGTGACGCTGCCGCACGGCCCGGGGGACGGCGGCGGGACGACCGTGGAACTCCGGGTCCCCGACGAGGTGCGCGCCGAGGCGGAGATCGAGGTCGACGGCGACGAGGTCGAGATCGAGATCGAGCTCAGCTGGTCGACCGGGCACGCCCGCCGCCCCGCAGCCGGATCACGGTCCGGGGACGGCGGCTGACGGGGTGGGGCCCCGGGACGGCCGCACCCGTCGAGGGCAGAGGACGAGGGACCGAGACCAGCGCGCGAAGCGCGGAGGAGGATCGACATGACCGACACGTCGCAGCGCCGGGAGCCGCAGCCCTACGACGAGCCCCCCACCAGCGCCTGGACCGGCTGGGTGGTGTTCGCCGGCGTGGTGCTCGTCGTGATGGGGCTCATCCACGTCGTCCAGGGGCTCGTCGCCCTGCTGGACGACGGCTACTACCTGGTCACCAGCAGCGGCCTGGTGGTCGACGTCGACTACACGACCTGGGGCTGGGTCCACCTCGGGTTCGGCATCGTCGGGGGGCTGGTGGGTCTGGGCCTGCTGGCCGGCAACCTCGCCGCGCGGATCGCCGGCGTGGTCATCGCCGGGCTCAGCATCCTGGCGAGCATCGCCTTCTCCCCGGCCTACCCGATCTGGGCGCTGGTCGTCATCACGCTCGACGTGCTGATCATCTACGCGATCGTCGTGCACGGCCGCGAGCTGAAGTCGACCTACTGAGCACGTCGCACACCCGGGGGGGGGGGGGGGGGGGGGGGGGGGGGGGGGGGGGGGCGGGGGGGGGGGGGGGGCGGGCGGCGCGCGGGGGGGGAGGGGCGGGGGGCGGGGGGGGGGGGGGGGGGGGGGGGGGGGGGGGGGGGCTCGCGCCCGGGGGGGGGGGGGGGGGGGGGGGCCCCCCGCCCCCACCCACCGGTCGGCGGGTGCGGCGCACGCGACGAGGACCCCGGAGGTCACCGACCTCCGGGGTCCTCGTCGCGCACCGCGGGTGCCCCAGCCGGGCCCGGCCGCCGGGCGGAGCGGGCGCGGGTCCACGGCTGCTGCCGGAGCGGCAGCCTCCGGCGGGGCCGCCGCCCTCGGTCAGGCGCGGGTCACCTTGCCGGCGCGGATGCACGAGGTGCACGCCTTGATCCGGCGACGGTTGCCGGGGGCGACCAGGGCCCGCACGGACTGGATGTTCGGGTTCCACCGGCGCGGCGTGCGGCGGTGCGAGTGCGACACCGACATACCGAAACCGGGCCCCTTGCCACAGACATCGCACACGGCAGCCACGGCGGATCACTCCCAGATGAATCGTTCACAGACGGCGGCGCACCGACGGCAGCCGCACACAGACCGTTGCTCAGTCTAGCCGTTCCCGGCAGCCGCTGCCGGGGGCGGCCCCGGCACCGCCCCCGCGGCCGGGCCGGGGCGGCCGTCCCCGTCGGGGACCGTGGGTACCCTCCGCCCGTGCTGGAGGCGCTGGACGACGCCGCGGTCGGCCGCTGGTGCCGGGCCGCGCACGCCGCGCTGGCCGGGGCGCGCGGGGAGCTCGACGACCTCAACGTCTTCCCGGTCCCCGACGGGGACACCGGCACCAACCTGCTGCTCACCGCCGAGGCCGTGCTCGCCGCACTGGACGGCGGGGTCGACGGCGAGCCGGCCTGGGCGGTCGTGGCCCGCGGCGCGGTGCTGGGGGCCCGGGGCAACTCCGGGACGATCCTCGCCCAGCTGCTGACCGGCCTGTCCGAGCGGCTCGCCGGGGCGGGTCCGGCCGACGGGCCGGCCTTCGCCGAGGCGCTGCACCGGGCCGGCCGGACGGCCTACACCGCGGTCGCCGACCCGGAGGAGGGCACCTTCCTCACCGTCGCCCGGGCCGCCGGGGAGGCGGCCACCGCGGCCGTCGCGGGCGGGTGCACCGCCCTGCCCGAGGTGGTGCGGGCCGCCGCCGACGGGGCGCGGGCCGCGCTCGAGGCCACCCCCGGCCAGCTCGCCGCGCTCCGCGACGCCGGTGTCGTGGACGCGGGCGGAGCCGGGCTGTGCCTGGTCCTGGACGCGCTGGTGACGACGGTGACCGGCGTCGAGCCGGCCCGCCCGCCGCTGGTCCGCCGGCCGGCCCGCCCCCACGCGCACGGCGGGGACCGGCCGCACCAGCCGCCCCCGGGGCCCGGCAGCGAGGTGCAGTACCTGCTCGCCGACAGCGACGAGCCGGCCGTGGCCCGGCTGCAGGAACGGCTCGCGGCCCTCGGCGACAGCCTCGTGGTCGTCGGGGTCGACACCGCCGAGGGCCGGGAGTGGAACGTGCACGTGCACGTCTCCGACGTCGGCGCGGCCATCGAGGCCGGCATCGAGGCGGGGCGGCCCTACCGCATCGCGGTCACCCCGCTGGCGCCGCAGCCCCCGCCGGCCCCGGACCCCGCGGCGCGGGCGGTGGTGGCGATCGTGCCCAGCGAGGGGATGGCCCGGCTCTTCGAGGCCGAGGGCGTCCGTGCGGTGACCTGCGGGCCCGACGGCCTCACCGAGGACGAGCTGGTGGCCGCCGTCGTCGACTCGGGGGCGGCGACCGTCGTCCTGCTGCCCAACGACGCGGCCCTGACCGCGGCCGCCTCGCACGCCGCGGAGCACGCCCGGGGGATGGGCCGCGACGTCGCCGTCGTCCCCACCCGTTCCCCGGTGCAGGCGCTGGCGGCCGTGGCCGTCGCCGACCCGGCGCGCCGCTTCGGCGACGACGTCATCACGATGGCAGAGGCGGCGGCCGCCACCCGCTGGGCCGAGGTGACGGTGGCCGACCAGGAGGCGCTGACCAGCGCGGGGCGCTGCCACCCCGGTGACGTGCTCGGCTCGGCCGAGGGCGACGTGGTGGTCATCGGGCGCGACCCCGCCGAGGTCGCCTGCGACCTGATCGACCGGCTGCTGTCGGCCGGCGGGGAGCTGGCCACGGTCGTCGTCGGCGCCGAGGCCGGGCTGGGCGACGCGGTCTGCGCCCACCTCGCCGGCCGGCACCCGACCGTCGAGGTGGCCCGCTACGACTGCGGTGCCGGGGGTGTCCCGCTGCTCGTGGGGGTGGAGTGATGGCCGTCGACATGTCGACCCGGCTGGACCGGGTCCTCGGCGCGAAGACGGCCCGGGCGATGGCCGAGCAGCTGGGCCTGCACACCGTGCGGGACCTGCTGCGCCACTACCCGCGCCGCTACGCCCGCCGCGGCGAGATGACCCGGCTGGAGGACCTCCAGGTGGGGGACCGGGTGACCGTGCTCGCCCAGGTGCGCAAGGTCACCACCCGCAAGATGCGCAACCGGCCCGGCACGCTCACCGAGGTGACCGTCGGCGACGGCGCGGGGTCCATGCAGCTGGTGTTCTTCAACCGCAAGCACGCCGACCTGCGCGAGGGGGCCTGGGGCCTGTTCGCCGGCACGGTCGGCGAGTACCGCCGCGCCAAGCAGTTCGCCCACCCCGACTGCCACCTCATGACCGGGGACGACGACGAGGACTGGGCCCGTGCGCTGATCCCCATCTACCCGGCCACCAAGGACGTCTCCAGCTGGGTCATCCAGCGCTCGGTCAAGCTGCTGGTCGACGCGACGGGCGGGTTCGGCTTCGTCGAGGACCCGCTGCCCGAGGAGGTCCGCGCGCGGCACGGCCTGCCCGGTCTGGCCGCCGCGCTGCTCGACATCCACCGGCCGACCGGCGAGGAGGACGTCGAGCGCGCCGAGCAGCGGCTCAAGTGGGACGAGGCGCTGACCCTGCAGCTGGTCCTCGCCGGCCGGCGGCGCGCGGCGGCCCTGGAACCCGGCATCGCCCGGCCGCGGCGGCCCGGGGGGCTGCTCGACGCGGTCGACGCCGGCCTGCCGTTCGCCCTCACCGAGGGCCAGCGCGCGGTGGGTGAGGAGCTGGCCGCGGAGCTGGCCCGGGAGCAGCCGATGCACCGGCTGCTGCAGGGCGAGGTCGGCTCCGGCAAGACCGTGGTGGCGCTGCGGGCGATGGCCCAGGTCGTCGACGCCGGCGGTCAGGCGGCGCTGCTGGCGCCCACCGAGGTGCTCGCCGCGCAGCACGCCCGCGGCATCCGCGCGCTGCTGGGCCCGCTCGGCCGGGCCGGTGAGCTCGACGGCGACCCCGCCGGCACCCGGGTCGCGCTGCTCACCGGGTCGCTGAAGGCCGCCGCCCGGCGCGAGACGCTGGCCGAGGTCGCCGAGGGGCGGGCCGGCATCGTCGTCGGCACCCACGCCCTGCTGCAGGAGACCGTGGAGTTCGCCGACCTGGGGCTGGTCGTCGTCGACGAGCAGCACCGCTTCGGCGTGGAGCAGCGCGACGCGCTGCGCGCCAAGGGCAACCGGCCCCCGCACGTCCTCGTCATGACGGCGACGCCGATCCCGCGGACGGTGGCGATGACCGTCTACGGCGACCTGGAGACCTCCACCCTGCGCCAGCTCCCGAGCGGGCGGGGCGGCGTGCGCAGCTCCGTCGTGCCGGTCCGCGACAAGCCGGCCTGGCTGGACCGGGCCTGGGAGCGGCTGCGCGAGGAGGTGGCCGCCGGCCGGCAGGCCTACGTCGTCTGCCCCCGCATCGGGGAGGAGGCCGGCGCCGAGGAGGAGCCGGAGGACGCCGACGGCGCACCGGCCGAGGAGGGCGGTGACGAGCGCCGCCCGCCGCTGGCCGTGCTCGACGTCGCCGAGGCCCTGCGCCAGGGCGCGTTGGCCGGCCTGCGCCTGGAGGTCCTGCACGGCCGGCTCGCACCCGAGGAGAAGGAGGCCCGGATGCGGGCCTTCGCCGCCGGGGACGTCGACGTCCTGGTCGCCACCACCGTCGTCGAGGTCGGGGTGGACGTGCCCAACGCCACCGTGATGGTCGTCATGGACGCCGACCGGTTCGGGGTCAGCCAGCTGCACCAGCTGCGCGGCCGGGTCGCCCGCGGCGAGCACGAGGGCCTGTGCCTGCTCGTCAGCGAGGCCTCCGCCGGCTCGGCGACCGGGCAGCGGCTGGCGGCCGTCGCGGCCACCTCCGACGGCTTCGAGCTGGCCCGCCTCGACCTCGAGACCCGCCGCGAGGGCGACGTCCTCGGGGCGGCGCAGTCCGGCCGCCGGTCGGGCATCAAGCTGCTCTCGCTGCTCGAGGACGAGCAGCTCATCGCCGAGGCCCGCGCCGAGGCCACCGCGCTGCTGGCCACCGAGCGCGGCCTGGCCGACCACCCCGACCTCGCCGCGGAGGTCGCCGCCCTCGCCACCGACGAGCGCGCGACCTACCTGGAGAAGGCGTGAGCCGCGGGTGACCCGGATCGTCGCCGGCGCCGCGCGCGGACGACGGCTGAGGGTCCCGCCGTCGGGCGTGCGGCCGACCGGCGAGCGGGCCCGCGAGGCGCTGTTCAACAGCCTGGGCAGCCTGCTGGACCTCCAGGGCGCCACCGTCCTCGACCTCTACGCCGGCTCGGGGGCGCTCGGCCTGGAGGCCCTGTCCCGCGGCGCGGACGACGTCGTCCTCGTCGAGAACGCGCCGCGGGTGCTGCCGGTGCTGCGGGCCAACGTGGCCGCCGTCGGGCTGCCCGGCGCGCGCGTGGTGGTCGGCTCGGTGCCGGCGGTCGTGGCCGGCCCGGCGCCCGTGCGCTTCGACCTCGTGCTCGCCGACCCGCCCTACGCCACGCCCCCCGCCGAGGTCGTCGGTGTGCTGGAGTCGCTGGTCACGGGCGGGTGGCTGGCCGAGGCCGCCGTCGTCGTCGTCGAGCGGCCGGCGCGCGAGGACCCGTGGCCATGGCCGACACCCCTGCGCGGACTGCGCGATCGCCGTTACGGCGAGGCCGTGCTCCGGTACGGTCGCTGTCCGTGAGACGTGCGGTCTGTCCCGGGTCGTTCGACCCCGTCACCAACGGGCACGTCGACGTCATCACCCGGGCGGCGGCGCTCTACGACGAGCTCGTCGTGGCCGTCCTGGTGAACCCCGGCAAGGCCGGGCTGTTCACGGTCGAGGAGCGGATGGACCTGCTGCGCGACGCCGTCGCCGGCCTGCCCAACGTCACCGTCGACAGCTTCTCGGGCCTGCTGGTCGACTACTGCCGCGCCCACGACGTCCCGGTGATCGTCAAGGGGCTGCGCGCCGTCTCGGACTTCGAGTACGAGCTGCAGATGGCGCAGATGAACCGCGAGCTGGCGGGGATCGAGACGCTGTTCGTGCCGACCGCCCCGCAGGTCGGCCACCTCTCCTCCAGCCTGGTGAAGCAGATCGCCACCTTCGGCGGGGACGTCTCCAGCCTGGTGCCCAAGGCCGTGTTCGACCGGCTCGTCGCCGCCCGGGGGGAGCGGTCGTGACGGAGGTCGTCTACCGCCTCTACGAGACCGTCGACGAGCTCAGCAGCGTCATCGAGAACGCCCGCAGCGTGCCGATGTCGGGCTCCTGCATGGTCCCCCGCGACCACCTGCTCGACCTGCTCGACGACCTCCGGGAGAACCTGCCCGACGAGGTGCACAAGGCCGGGGCGATCGTCGAGCAGCGCACCGAGATCCTCCAGCAGGCCCAGGCCGAGGCCGAGCGGCTGACCGGCCGCACCCGCAGCGAGAGCGAGCAGGTGGTGGTGGCCGCCCGGCGCCAGCGCGAGGAGATCCTCGGCACCGCCCGGCGCCAGCGCGACGACCTGCTCGCCCGCGCGCAGGCCGAGGTCGAGGACCTGCTGGCCCGGGCCGAGGAGGAGGCCGAGCGGATCGTCGAGGAGGCCCGCCGCCACCACGAGGCGGTCCTGGCCGACGCGCAGGTGCAGCAGGCCGAGCTGCTCGCCGCCGCGCAGGCCGAGCACGACCGGCTGGTCACCGAGACCGAGTTGTACCGCAGCGCCGTCGAGCGCGCCGACGAGATCGGCGCGCAGAGCCAGGCCGACGCCGCCCGCGTGCGCGGCGAGGTCGACGAGTACGTCGACACCCGCCTGGCCGACTTCGGCACCACGCTCGAACGCATGCTGCGCTCGGTGGAGAAGGCCCGCGGCGCGCTGCGCGAGTAAGAGGACCTCGCTGCCCTCCACCGCTCGCACGCTCGCGGCGGGCCCCTGCAGCGAGGCCGGACCGTGGGCCTCTGGACGGGGCCGGCTGCCCCCCACCGCTCGCACGCTCGCGGCGGGCCCCTGCAGCGAGGCCGGGCGGGCCGGAGCCCGGTCCCCGGCGATCGGGTAGTCTCGACGTCCGGTCCGGCTGCCGGCCCCGCACCCGGCGGGTCCGCCCGGTCACCTCCCCGCTGCCTACCGCGAGTACCGACATGCCTGCCGCACCGCCGCCCCGTCCTCGCGCCGCGTCCCCGGACGCCCGGCGTCCCTCAGCCGACCCGTGGCGCGTGGACCTGCGCGAGCTCGGCCGGCGGGCCGGGTCCCTGCACGAGCTCGAGCGGAGCATCCCGGCCCCGGCGGACTGGCGGGTCGAGCTCATCGGGGTCCCCGAGGGGGCGCCGATCGACCTGCGGCTGCGGCTGGAGTCGGTCATGGAGGGCGTGCTCGTCTCGGGCGAGGTCGACGCCCCCGTGGCCGGGTCCTGCGCGCGGTGCCTGGAGCCCATCGAGGACACCCTCGAGCTCGACGTCCAGGAGCTGTTCGCCTACGAGGGCAGCACCACCGAGGCGACCAGCGAGGAGGACGAGGTCCGGCGCGTCGAGGGCGACCACCTCGACCTCGAGCCCATGGTCCGCGACCTCGTCGTCCTCAGCCTGCCGCTGGCACCCACCTGCACCGAGGACTGCTCCGGGCTGTGCGCCGACTGCGGCCGGCGGCTCGACGAGCTGCCGGCCGACCACGGGCACGAGGTGACCGACCCCCGCTGGGCCGCGCTGGCCCAGCGCTTCGGCGCCGACCCCGACGCCTCGCAGGCCGACCGTCCCACTCCCGCACCGGGCACCCCCGGTCCGGACAACACAGAGGAGAACTGACCGTGGCCGTCCCGAAGCGGAAGATGTCCCGCGCCAACACCCGTGCCCGCCGGTCGCAGTGGAAGGCCACCGCCCCCACGCTGACCCCGTGCCCCAACCGGGCCTGCGGCGCGCTCAAGCCCCCGCACCAGGCCTGCCCCACCTGCGGGCAGCACCAGGGCCGCCAGGTCCTGTCCGTCTGAGCCGGCGCGCCGGCCGTGGGGACGCCGCCGACGCCGGGTGGGCCTCCGGGCTCCCCGGCCGGTGCGGTGCACGCCGAACGGGCGGCCGCCTGGCTGCGCGACGCCCTGGACGTCGAGCTGCCCGGCGGCCTGCTCGCGTTGGCGCTCACGCACCGCTCCTACGCCTACGAGAACGGCGGACTGCCGACCAACGAGCGCCTGGAGTTCCTCGGCGACTCGGTGCTCGGGCTCGTCGTCACCGACGAGCTCTACCGCCGCTACCCCGACCTGCCCGAGGGGCGGCTGGCCAAGCTGCGCGCCTCGGTGGTCAACATGAACTCCCTCGCCGGGGTCGCCCGGCAGCTCGGGGACGGCGGCCTGGGCCCGCACCTGCTGCTGGGCCGCGGTGAGGAGACCACCGGCGGTCGCGACAAGGACTCGATCCTGGCCGACGCCGTCGAGGCCCTGATCGGCGCGGTCCACCTCGGCCTCGGGCTGGAGGCCGCCGCGGTCATCGTGCACCGGCTGTTCGACCCGCTGCTGGACCACGCGGCCACCCGCGGGGCGGGCCTGGACTGGAAGACCAGCCTGCAGGAGCTCGGCGCCGCGCTCGGCCTCGGCGCGCCCACCTACCAGGTGGCCGACACCGGCCCCGACCACGCCAAGACCTTCACGGCCGCGGTGCTCCTCGCCGACACCGTCCGCGGTCGCGGCAGCGGGCGGACCAAGAAGGCCGCCGAGCAGGAGGCGGCGGAGGCCGCCTGGCGCGCGCTGACGCCCGGCGCCGCCGGCACCGCGTCCCCGGCGGAGCATGCGTCCCCGGCGGAGCATGCCTCCCCGACGGCGGAGACCGCGTCCCCGGCGGCGGACACCCCGCCCCCGGCGGAGCCCGCACCCCGGGCCGCGGACCCCGCGCCGGTGGGGGACTGACCGTGCCGGAGCTGCCCGAGGTCGAGGTCGTCCGGCGGGGCCTGGAGCGCTGGGTCGCCGGCCGCACCGTCGCCTCCGTCCAGGTCCGCCACCCGCGGGCGGTGCGCCGGCACCTCGAGGGCGCCGACCACTTCGTCGCCGCGCTGACCGGCCGCACCCTCACCGCGGCCCGGCGACGCGGCAAGTACCTGTGGCTGCCCCTCGCCGAACCCGACGGCACGCCCGTCGGGCAGGCCCTGGTGGCGCACCTGGGCATGAGCGGCCAGCTGCTGGTGGAGAAGCCCTCCCAGCCCGACGAGACCCACCTGCGCGCGCGGTTCGCCTTCACCGACGGCGGCCGGGAGCTGCGCTTCGTCGACCAGCGCACCTTCGGCGGGCTGGCGGTGGAGGACACCGCGGACGACGGGGGAGCGGACCCGGACGCGCTCCCGCCCCGGCTGCGGCACATCGCCATCGACCCGCTGGACCCCTCCTTCGACGAGGCCGGGTTCAGCGCGGCCCTGCGCCGCCGGCGCACCGAGGTGAAGCGGGCCCTGCTCGACCAGACGCTGATCGGCGGCGTCGGCAACATCTACGCCGACGAGGCGCTCTGGCGCGCCCGGCTGCACGGCAACCGGCCCACCGACCGGCTGACCCGCGCGCAGGTGCACGACCTGCTCGAGGGGGTGCGGGACGTGCTGGGGGAGGCGCTGGCGCAGGGCGGCACCTCGTTCGACTCCCTCTACGTCGACGTCAACGGGCAGAGCGGGTACTTCTCCCGCTTCCTCGCCGTCTACGGTCAGGGCGACCGGCCCTGCCCCCGCTGCGGGACACCGATCGTCCGGGAGTCGTTCATGAACCGCTCCAGCTACAGCTGCCCGGTGTGCCAGCCCCGGCCGCGCGGTTCCGCGGCCCGGTCCCGCCGGTCGTGACCCGCCGCGCCGTCGCCCTCGTCTCGGGCTCCGTGCAGGGCGTGGGCTACCGGTGGTTCGCGCGGAGCCGCGCGGAGGCGGCCGGGCTGGCCGGCTCGGCGACCAACCTGCCCGACGGGCGGGTCGAGGTCGTCCTCGAGGGGGACGACGCCGTGGTCGCCGCCGTCCTGGCCGACCTGGACGGCCCGTCGGCCCCCGGGAGCGTGACCGGCGTGCAGGTGCGGGACGAGCCGCCACGCCGGGGGACGGGCTTCACCACGGCGTGACCAACGCGACATCCCCCCGACACGGGGGGTCTGCAGGGTGGCCGTTGACCTGCGTGCTTGGTCCTGTCACCCTGGGAACACCACGACCGCGCCGACCGTCGTACGGGGCGCAGGTCCAACCCTCACGCAGTCGAAAGGCCGTTGTTGCCATGGCCAAGGCCCTGTTCGGTCACGTCGTCGCCCCCGCGGAGCTCCGAGTAGCCGAGGAGAACGCCGTCCTGCGGGCCAAGGTGCGCCGACTGGAGCAGGAAGTCGCGCAGCTGCGCGCCGAGCGCGACGCCCGCATCGCCCACGAGCTGCTCACGATGGCCGGCGAGAACGCCGAGCCCGCGCTCGCCTGAGAGAGGACCCCGCTGCCCCCACCGTGGCAGGACCCCGTCCTCCCCACCCCTCGCGCGCTCGGGGTGAGCCCCCGGACGGGGCCGGCGGCGGGACCCTGCAGCGGGACCACACGCGTCCCGCCCCCCCTGAGCTGCCGGGTCGGGCGCACCGGGCGGGATAGGCTCCCGTACTCGTGCACCTCTCGAGCCTGACGCTCAAGGGCTTCAAGTCCTTCGCGTCCCCGACGACGCTGCGGCTCGAGCCCGGCATCACCGCCGTCGTCGGCCCCAACGGCTCCGGGAAGTCCAACGTCGTCGACGCCATCGCCTGGGTCCTGGGCGAGCAGGGCGCCAAGAGCCTCCGCGGCGGCAAGATGGAGGACGTGATCTTCGCCGGCACCGCCGGCCGCCCCGCCCTCGGCCGGGCCGAGGTGACGCTCACCATCGACAACACCGACGGCGCCCTGCCGATCGACTACACCGAGGTGTCGATCACCCGCCGCATGTACCGCTCCGGCGAGAGCGAGTACGAGATCAACGGCGACAAGGTCCGCCTGCTCGACGTCCAGGAGCTGCTCAGCGACTCGGGCATCGGGCGGGAGCAGCACGTCATCGTCGGGCAGGGCCAGCTCGACGCCGTCCTCTCCGGCCGCCCGGAGGACCGTCGCGCCTTCGTCGAGGAGGCCGCCGGCGTCCTCAAGCACCGCAGGCGCAAGGAGAAGGCGCTCCGCAAGCTCGACGCGATGCAGGCCAACCTCGACCGGCTGGCCGACCTGACCGCCGAGCTGCGCCGCCAGCTCAAGCCCCTGGGCAGGCAGGCCGAGGTGGCCCGCCGCGCCGCCGGTGTCCAGGCCGACCTCCGCGACGCCCGGCTCCGGCTGCTCGCCGAGGACCTGGTGCAGCTGCGGGAGGCGCTGGAGCGCGACGTCGCCGACGAGGCCGCCGCGCGCGCCCGTCGCGCGGTCGTCGAGGCGCAGCTGGCCGGGGCCGCGCGCCGGGAGTCGGCGCTGGAGTCCGCCCTGGCCGCCGACGCCCCGCGGCTCGGGGCCGCCCAGGACACCTGGTACCGGCTGTCGGCGCTGGGCGAGCGGTTCCGCTCCACCGCCCAGCTGGCCGCCGAGCGGCACCGGCACCTCTCGGCCGCCCCCGCGGCACCGGCCCCCGGCCGCGACCCCGACCAGCTCGAGGCCGAGGCCGAGCGGGTGGCCGCCACCGAGGCCGAGCTGGCCGCGGGGCTGGCCACCGAGCGGGACCGGCTGGCGGCCGCCGTCACCGAGCGGACCGCGGTCGAGGCGTCGCTGGCCGACGCCGAGCGGGCCTGGGTGGCCGCCGCGCGGGCGCTGGCCGACCGCCGGGAGGGGCTGGCCCGGCTCTCCGGCCAGGTCGCCGCCGCCCGCTCCCGGGTCACGGCCGGCGAGGCCGAGATCCAGCGGCTCACCGCCGCCGCCGCCGAGGCCACCGAGCGCGCCGAGACGGCCGCGGACCGGCTCGCCGCGCGGCGCGCCGAGGTGGGTGACCCCGAGGACGCCGACGTCGCGCTCGTCGCCGCGCACACCGACGCGGTCACCGCGCACGCCGAGGCCGCCCGCCAGGTCACCGAGCTCGCCGCCGCCGAGCGGGCCGCCGAGCGGGACCGCGCCTCCTGGCAGGCCCGCCGCGACGCCCTGGCCCTCGGGCTCGCGCCGGCCGACGGCGCGGCCGCGGTGCTGGCCGCCGCGCTGCCCGGCGTGCACGGACCGGTCACCGGGCAGCTCACCGTGGCCCCCGGCGCGGAGGTGCCGGTCGCGGCGGCGCTGGCCGGCCTGGCCGACGCGCTGGTCGTGGGCTCGGTGGCCGACGCCGCCGCCGCGCTGGCGCACCTCAAGGACACCGGTGCCGGCCGGGCCGGGATGCTGGTCACCGCCGGGCTGCCGGCCCTGCCCCGGGACGGCTGGCCCGAGCTCCCCGAGCCGGCGCGCTGGGCGCTGGACCTGGTGCAGTCCCCCGCCGAGCTCGCGCCCGCGCTGGAGCGGGCGCTGGACCGGGTGGCCGTCGTGGCCGACCTCCCCGCCGCGGTCCGGCTGGTGACCACGCACCCCCGCGTCCGGGCGGTGACCGCCGACGGGGACCTCCTCGGCGCCGACTGGGCGGTGGGCGGCCAGGTCGACGCGCCGTCCGGTCTGGAGGTGCGGGCCCGGGTCGACGAGGCCGAGCGCGAGCTGGCCACCGCCGCCGCCCGCGCCGCCGACCTCGCCGACCGGCTGGCCGCGGCCCGGGAGACCGCCCGGCAGCGCTCGGCCGACGTCGACGCCGCCCTCGCCGCCCGCCAGGCCGCCGACCGCACCCGCTCGGCGGCCGCCGCCCAGCTGGCCGAGCTCGGCGCCGCCGCCCGCTCGGCGACCGCGGAGGCCGAGCGCTCGACCGCGGCGCGCGTGCGCGCCGAGCAGGCGCTCGAGCAGGCCCAGGTCGCGCTCGCCGGGCTGGCCGAGCGGCTGGCCGAGGCCGAGGCGGCACCGGTCGAGGACGAGCCGGACCCCGCCGAGCGCGACCGGCTGCGGCTGGAGGCCGCCGCCGCCCGCCAGGCCGAGACCGAGGCCCGGCTGGCGGTGCGCACCGCCGAGGAGCGCGCCCGCTCGCTGGCCGGCCGGGCCGAGTCGCTGCGCCGCCAGGCCCGCCAGGAGCGGGCGGCCCGGGAGCGGGCTGCGCTGGCCCGGGCCGCCCGGGAGCGGGGCGCGGCGGTCGCCGCCCGGGTGCGCGCCGGCGCGGAGGCGGCGCTGACCGCGCTCGGCGACTCCCTCACCCGTGCCGCCGCCGAGCGCGACGAGCTGGCCCGGGTCCGCAGCACGCGGGAGGCCGAGCTGCTGGAGGTGCGCACCGCGGTCCGCGCGGCGACCGCCGAGCTCGAGCGGCTCACCGACGAGGTGCACCGCGACGAGGTCGCCCGCACCGAGCAGCGCTACCGGATCGAGTCCCTCGAGGCCCGGGCCGCCGAGGAGTACGGGGTCGACCTGCCCACCCTGGTCGCCGAGTACGGGCCGGCCGCCCCCGTGCCGCCGTCCCCCGCCGACGTGGCCGCGGCCGAGGCGGCCGGGCAGGACCCGCCGGCCCCGACCCGGTACGACCGGGCCGCCCAGGAACGGCGCGCGGCGCGGGCCGAGCGGGACCTCGCCACGCTCGGCAAGGTCAACCCGCTGGCCCTGGAGGAGTTCGCGGCGCTGGAGGAGCGGCACTCCTTCCTCGCCACCCAACTCGAGGACCTCAAGGCCACCCGGCGGGACCTGCTCACCGTCGTCCGCGAGGTCGACGAGCGGATCCACGACGTGTTCGCCGCGGCCTTCGCCGACGTGGCCCGCGAGTTCGAGCAGGTGTTCGCCACCCTCTTCCCGGGCGGGCAGGGGAGGCTGGTGCTCACCGACCCCGAGGACATGCTCACCACCGGGGTGGAGGTCGAGGCCCGTCCGCCGGGCAAGCGGGTCAAGCGGCTGTCGCTGCTGTCCGGCGGGGAGCGGTCGCTGACCGCGGTGGCGCTGCTGGTCGCGATCTTCCGCGCCCGCCCGTCGCCGTTCTACGTGCTCGACGAGGTCGAGGCCGCACTGGACGACGTCAACCTCGGCCGGCTGCTCACGCTCGTCGAGCAGCTCCGGGCGACGTCGCAGCTGATCGTCATCACCCACCAGAAGCGCACGATGGAGATCGCCGACGCCCTCTACGGGGTGAGCATGCGCGGCGACGGCATCACCGGCGTCATCAGCCAGCGCCTGCGCGAGGCCGAACCCGCCTGAGGCGAGGCGCCTCCGGAGGCGTGCGGCGAGCTGGATGGCCCCCTGCAGGGGCCCGCCGCGAGCGTGCGAGCGGTGGGGGGCAGGGGGTCCTCTTTCAGACGCCGCTCGGGACCTCCAGGTCCACCACGAGCGGTCGGTGGTCGGACGCGCCGTCCCCCTCCAGCACGCGGGCGGCGGCGACGGTGACCCCCGGGGTGACCCACACGTGGTCCAGGCGCCGCACCGGGCGGCGGGCGGGGTGGGTCTCGCCGTGCTCCCGGTGCCAGAACCGCCAGCCCACCTGGTCGTCGCGCTCCCGCGCGAGCTGCCAGGCGTCGGTGAACCGCTCCCGCAGGGGGTTCAGCTCGGCCGCGTCCGGCTCGGTGTTGAGGTCGCCGACCAGGACGCCGGCCCCCATCGGCGTGGTCTGCAGGTCCAGCAGCGCGCGGACCTGCGCGGCGCGGTCGGGGGCCGGGCCGGTGGTGAGGTGGGTGGTCGTGACCCAGAGCGTGCCGCCGTCGAGCTCGACGAGGGTCCGCAGCGCGCTGCGCGGCTCGCCGTCGCCGGGCAGCGGGTGGACGTCGCTGACGAGCAGCGGCAGCCGGGAGAGCAGGGCGTTGCCGTACTGGCGCGGGTCGTCGCCGCCCCGCGGCCGGTCGATGGCCGGCCCCCAGGCCAGCTGCATGTCCAGCGCCCGGGACAGCAGCAACGCCTGGTCGACGTCCTCGCTGCGCTCGCCGAAGCGGCGGTCGACCTCCTGCAGGCAGACGAGGTCGGCGTCGGCGGCGGCCAGCACCGTGGCCAGGCGCGGCAGGTCGTGCCGGCCGTCCACCCCGACGCCGTGGTGGGTGTTGAAGGTGACCAGCCGGACCGGGATGGGCGGCTGGTCGGGTCCGGGTGCGGGTCTCACACCGGTCAGCCTGGCAGCCCGGCCGGGACGTCGGCGGAGAGGGGCAGGTCGGCGACCAGGTGCACCGCCTCGTGCCCCTCGTCGTCGCGGCCGCTGACCCAGAGCCGCAGCCGCGCCGCCCGGCCCTCGAGCACCAGCTCGCCGAGCTGGTTGCCGAAGTAGGGACCGGCGGCCAGCGCCCAGTCCAGCTCCGACGGGCGGACCCGGGCCAGCCGGCCCAGCGCGGCGGTCAGCCGCCGCGCCCACCGGCTCCAGCCCGCCCGGAAGCCGAGCCGGACCGCCGAGGGGGCCCGGTTGTGCAGCGGGGAGACGGTCAGCTGGTGCACGCGGGTGTCCAGGTCGCCGGGGGAGACCAGCTCGGCGGCGTAGGCGTGGTGGACGTCGCCGGAGAGGACCAGCGCCGTCGCGGGTGCCCGCCCCTGCTCCCCGCGGGCCAGGGCCACCAGCGCCCGGCCCAGCCGCTCGAAGGAGTCCCCGAAGGCCGACCAGTGCTCCAGGTCAGCCGCCTGGCGCAGGGCTTCGGACAGCCGGCCCAGCGGGCGTGCGCGGTGCCGCGCCACGAGCGTCTCGTTCCACCGCTCGAGCTCGTGGATCGCGTGCGGCAGCAGCCAGGGCAGCGAGCTGCCGATGACCAGGTGCTCGACGCCCTCGTCGACCGCGCGGCGCAGCGCGGCCTCCACCCAGGCCATCTCGTCGTCGTCGAGCATCTGCCGCGTGCCCTCGTCGAGCACCCGGCCGGCGCGGGTGTCGACCACGACCAGCCGCGCGTCCCCCCAGTGCCGGACGAAGCTCCACCGGAACGACCGCGGGTCGGCGTCGGCGGCCTCGGCCATGGCCCGCAGCACCGGCTCGGCGTCCCCCTCGGCCTGCCGGACCGCCGCCCAGGTGGGGTCGGCGGCCAGCTCCTGCGGGCTGAGGTTGCCCAGGTGCTGGTGCACCCAGTAGCTGACCAGGCCGCCGACGATGCGCTCGTGCCACCAGTCGGTGGCGCCCACCCGGCGGCGCCAGGCCGCCGAGGTGTTCCAGTCGTCGATCATCTCGTGGTCGTCGAACACCATGGACGACGGGACCGTCGACAGCAGCCAGCGGACCTGCGGGTCGCTCCAGGACTCCGCGTAGAGCCGGGTGTACTCCTCCCGGTCCCGCACGTGCGCGTGCGCCGGCACCGGCTCGCCGCGGTGCACCTCGAGCCAGGCGCGCGTCGCGGGGGTGAGCTCGTCGGCGTAGACCTGGTCGCCGAGCAGGACCAGCGCGTCGGGCCAGGCGTCCTCCGGCCGGGTGGCGAGGTCTGCCGCGTAGCAGTCCAGCGCGTCCGGCGGGATCCCCTCGGCCAGGCCGACGGTGCTCGGTGTGGCGTACCGGCAGGAGCCGAACGCCACGCGGAACGGCCCGGGCCGGCCGGGGGTGCGGATCCGGCTCGGCGGGAACGGCGAGGACGCCCCGGGCCACACCCGCGTCCCGTCCAGCCGCACCTCGTAGGGGGTGCTGCTACCGGGCTCCAGGCCGTCGACCACGACCAGCGCGTAGTGGTGTCCGCCGACCTGGAAGGTCCGCGCCGTCCGGCCGAGGACGTCGACGTCGCAGGGCCGGTCGGTCTCCACCCAGACGGTGGCCGACACCGGGTCCACGTGCCGCAGCAGCGGCCCCAGGAGGAGGGCGGGGGCGTCCCCGGCGGTCAGCGGCATGCCGGTCAGCCTCCTCCACCGACCCGGGTTCCGCCCAGAGCCGGGTGTGCGCCGGCTGGGAGACTGGCGGCCATGGAATTCGTGCTGATCGCGATCGCGATCCTCGTCGTCGCCCTGATCGCCGGGGTCGGCCTGCTGGTCGGCCGCGGTCGCCGCACCACCCGGCTCGACGAGGACGCCGCCGGCGGCACCACGCTCACCCGGCCGCGGCCGCCCGCCCCGCCGCGCGAGGAGCCACCGCCCCCGTCGGGGGCCACCGCGTCGGGGCTGGGTGCACCGCCGGCGGAACCGGACGCCGTCACCCCCGAGGCCCCGCCGGAGGTGGAGCTCCCGCCGGCCGAGCCCGAGCCCGGCCTGGTCTTCGAGACCCCGCCGCCCTCGGCCGGCCGGCTGGTGCGGTTGCGCTCCCGCCTGGCCCGGTCCCAGTCCTCCCTCGGCCGCGGGCTGCTGACCGTCCTGGCCCGCGAGCGGCTGACCGAGGACGACTGGGAGGAGGTCGAGGAGACGCTGCTGGCCGCCGACGTCGGCGTCGCCGCCACGACCCAGATCGTCGACCGGCTGCGCACCCAGTCGATGGTGCTGGCCACCGCGTCGGGCGCCGACCTGCGCCGGCTGCTGGTCCGCGAGCTGACCGCCGTCCTCGGCCCGGACCTGGACCGCTCGCTCGGCGTGGACCGGCGCGAGGGCCGCCCCGGGGTCGTGCTCGTCGTCGGGGTCAACGGCGCCGGCAAGACCACGACGGTCGGCAAGATCGCGCGGGTGCTGGTGGGGGACGGCAAGAGCGTGGTCCTGGGGGCCGCCGACACGTTCCGCGCCGCCGCGGCCGACCAGCTCGAGACGTGGGGTGAGCGGGTCGGCGTGCTGACGGTGCGCGGCCGGGAGGGCGCCGACCCGGCCTCGGTGGCCTTCGAGGCGGTGCGCACCGGGGTGGAGGCCGAGGTGGACACCGTCGTCGTCGACACCGCCGGCCGGCTGCACACCAAGGGCGGCCTCATGGACGAGCTGGGCAAGATCAAGCGCGTCGTGGAGAAGCAGAGCCCGGTGACCGAGGTGCTGCTCGTGCTGGACGCGACGACCGGCCAGAACGGCGTCGTCCAGGCGCGGGTGTTCACCGAGGCCGTCACCGTCACCGGGGTCGTGCTCACCAAGCTCGACGGCACCGCGAAGGGCGGCATCGTCGTCTCCGTGCAGCGGGAGCTGGGCATCCCGGTGAAGCTGATCGGGCTGGGGGAGGGGGCCGACGACCTGGCGCCGTTCGAGCCGGAGGCCTTCGCCGAGGGGCTGGTGGGCGGGGAGGACTGAGCGCTGGTGGGCGGGGAGGACTGAGCGCTGGTGGGCGGGGAGGACTGAGCGCTGGTGGGCGGGGAGGACCGGGCGCTGGTGGGCGGGGAGGACCGGGCGCTGGTGGGCGGGGAGGACCGGGCGCCGGCGGGCGGCTAGCGCTCGACCCGCAGGGCCAGCAGGGCGACGTCGTCGACGGCGGCGGGTGCCAGGCGGGCGAGCAGGGCGTCGCAGAGGCCCTCGAGCGGGTGCGCGGCGAGGTCCCGGCCGGCGTCCAGCAGCCGCGCCGTCCCCTCGTCGAGGGTGGTGCCGCGCCGCTCGACCAGCCCGTCGGTGTAGAGGACGACGGTGTCGCCGGGGACGAGCGGCACCGTCGCGTCGCTGCGCGCCGTGGCGGGGTCGGTCCCCAGCAGCCGCTCGGGCCGCCGGTCGAGCAGCTCGGCGCTCCCGTCGGCGTGCAGCAGCAGCGGGGCGGGGTGGCCGGCGCTGGACCAGCGCAGCGTGCGCACCCCTGCCGCGCCGGAGGCGGGCAGCTCCACGCGGCCCACGACCGCGGTGACGAGGGTGCCGATCCCCAGGTCGGCCATCGCCCGGTCCAGGGCCGAGAGCACCGTCGCCGGGGACGCGTCGAGGGCGTGGGCGATGCCGCGCAGCATGTTGCGGACCTGGCCCATGACGGCGGCCGAGGCGCGGTCGTGCCCGGCGACGTCGCCGACCACGAGCGTCGTCGCCCCGTCGCGGGAGAGGAAGGCGTCGTACCAGTCGCCGCCCACGCGGGCCTCCTGGGCGGCCGGGCGGTAGCGGACGCTGATGCCCAGGTCGTCCGGCTGCGGCGGGTCGGTGAGCAGGGAGCGCTGCAGGGCCTCGGCGAGGCTGCGGGTGGCGTGCGCCCGGCGCCGCTCGGCCTCCAGCCGGGAGACCCGGTCCACGGCCTGGGCGCACTGCGCGGCCCAGGCCTCGAGCACCCGCAGGTCCTCGCCGTCCAGCGGCTGGGGGTCCCGCCAGCCGATCGTCCAGGACCCCAGCAGCCGGCCGCCGGCGCGCAGCGGCAGCGCGGCCCACGCGGCCAGGCCCAGCCCCTCGGCGAGGCGCCGGATCTCCGCGTCGCCGGCCGTGCCCGCGTCGCGGACCACCACCGCCCGCCCGCCCGCGGCCACGGCCATCGGCAGCGGCGACCCGGGGTCGAGGTCGGCGGTGAGCAGCCGCTCGTCCCGGCTCTCGGTCAGGGCGTGCGGGGCGCTGCCGGGCCGGATCAGCGTGACCGCGGCCACGTCGGCGCCCAGGGCGGTGCGGCCCTGGGCGAAGAGCCGTTCGAGCATGGCCCGGGTCGTCTCGGCGTCGGCGAGGGCGGACACCGTGGTGGCCAGCCCGGCCAGCGACCGCGCCGTCCGGCGCTCCCGGTCGGTGGTCGCGCGCAGCTCGGCGTTGAGGCCCTCGAGCTCCCGGGCACGCCCGAACAGGTCGCCCTCGACCTCCTCCACCCGGGTCCGGCCCAGGGGCCGCCTGGCGGCGGGCCTCGTCCCGCTCGACCACGTACTCCGTCACGTCGTCGGCGCGGTGCAGCAGCAGGACGACGCGGCCATCGTCGTCCAGGATCGGGACGTTGCGCGGGCTCCAGTACCGCTCGGCGTACGAGCCGTCGGGCATCGGGATGTCGTACTTCTGGATCGGCATGGTGACCGGGCGGCGGGTGTCCCGTGCCCGGGCCATTGAGTCGGCGAGGTTGACCACCCCGTCGGCGGCCGGGTCGTCCGGGTTGAGGGGGAACAGGTCGAACAGGTGCCGGCCGACGTTCTGCTCCAGCGTGGTCGCCGTCGCGTCCAGCCGTGCCTGGTTGGCGTGGACGATGACGAAGTCGGGGGTGAGCAGCAGGAACGGGGCGGGGGCGACGTCGAAGACGCGCGCGAAGTCCGGGTCCGGGAGGTCCCCCGCACGCCGCGGGTCCCGCTCGGCCGACACGCGGTGCTCACCCTCCCGTCCGCAGCCCGCCACGGGCTCCACCTGGTGTGCCGGCCTGCATACCCGCCGGTCGGCGCGGCGGTAACGTGCCGCGGACCTCAGGCGACCCCGCGCGGGTCGAAGCCGAAGGGCAGCTCGAGGCGGTGGGCGGCGAGCAGGTCCGCGTCGGCGAGCAGGTCCCGGGTGGGCCCGTCGGCGACCACGACGCCGCCGTCGAGGACCACCGAGCGCGGGCACAGCTGCAGGGCGTAGGGCAGGTCGTGGGTGACCATCAGCATGGTCACCGGGAGCGCCTCGAGCACCTCGGCCAGCTCCCGCCGCCCGGCGGGGTCGAGGTTGGACGACGGCTCGTCGAGCACGAGGACGTCGGGGTGCATCGAGAGGACCGTGGCCACCGCCACCCGGCGCCGCTGGCCGAAGGACAGGTGGTGCGGCGGCCGGTCGGCGGCCCCGGACATGCCGACCTGGTCGAGGGCGGCGGCGACCCGGGCGGCGACCTCGGGCTCCGGCAGGCCCAGGTTGCGCGGGCCGAAGGCGACGTCCTCCCCGACGGTCGGCATGAACAGCTGGTCGTCCGGGTCCTGGAAGACGATCCCGACCCGGCGGCGCACCTCCTGCAGGTGGTTGCGGTCGACCGGCAGCCCGGCGACCGCCACCCGGCCCCGGCCGGCGGTCAGGATGCCGTTGAGGTGCAGCACCAGGGTGGTCTTGCCCGCCCCGTTGGGGCCCAGCAGCGCCACCCGCTCCCCGGGGTCCAGGCGCAGGTCGACGCCGAAGAGCGCCTGGTGCCCGTCGGGGTAGGCGAAGGCGAGGTCCTCGACCAGCAGGGCGGGACCGGGGTGGGACGGGCCCGGCGGGGAGGGCGGGGCGGACGGGCTCACCCGACCAGCATGCCCGCCGCCAGGACGGCGGCGGCGGCCACCGGGAGGCTGAGGGCGGCCAGCCACTCCCGGGGAGCCACGGCCGCGCCCGGCCCGGTGGGCATCCGGCCGGTGTAGCCGCGGGAGAGCATCGCCAGGTGCACCCGTTCTCCGCGCTCGTAGGAGCGGACGAACAGCGCCCCCGCGGTGGAGGCCAGCACCCGCAGCGCGCCGGGGCCGCGACCGCGGAAGCCGCGGGACTCGCGGGCCACGCGCATGCGGTGCAGCTCGCCGCCGACCACGTCGACGTACCGGATCATGAACATCAGGATCTGGGTGAGTGCGGAGGGCAGCCGCAGCCGCTCCAGGCCGCGCACCAGCGCCCGGGGCTCGGTCGTCGCCGCCAGCACGGTGGCGGCCAGCACCGCGAGGGTGGCCTTGGCCAGCAGCCCGCCGGCCGCCGCGAGCCCGCTCTCGGACAGCGAGAGCCCGCCGACCTCGACGCGGGGACCGTGGGCCACCACCGGCAGGAGCAGCGCGAAGACCACGAAGGGGATCTCCACGACCAGCCCGCGGACCAGCCGCCGCGGCCCCACCCGGGCCACCGCCGCGGCGCCGAGGACGAGCAGCAGGTACCCGCCGTAGGCGGCCGGAGCCCAGCCGGCGTGGACGGGGGTGGCCACGACGACCACCGCGAAGGCCAGCACCGCCAGCAGCTTCAGGTGCGCCGGCAGCCGGTGCGCCGGGGTGTCCGCGGCGACGTAGGCGGCACCGAGCGCACCGCCGTGCCCCGCGCCCACGTCAGCCGGTCCGGCCGGTGGGGGTGCCGGCGCGGGGCTCGGCCCGGTCACGCCCGCGCCGCCGCACGAGCAGGGTCACCCCGCCGGCGAGGACCAGCGTCGCCGCGACCCCGACGACCCCGGCCAGCCCGCCGGAGAGCCGGGGGTCGTCGACCCCCGTGACCGCGTAGTCGGCCAGGGGCGACCCGGCGACCGCGCTGTCGCGCGCGGTGTCCCCGAACCCCTCCTGCTCGGCCGACCACTCCAGGCCGTCGGGGTGCGAGGAGGCGTAGTAGCTGCCCACCCCCGCGACGAGGAGGGCGACGAGCAGCCCGGCCAGCAGGAAGCCGCCCGTGCGGTACGCGCGGGTCACCGGGCACCGCCCACGGCCGTCGCCGGGCGGCCGGCCAGGGGCGCGGTGCCCCGCAGGCGCCGCGCGGCGTGCACGAGGTCGGGCCGCACGGCGAGGACGGCGCCGAGCACGGCGACGGTGATGGCCGCCTCGCCCAGGCCGATGAGCAGGTGGACGCCGGTCATGGTCGCCGCCATGGCGCCGAGCGGGACGTCGACCGCCCCGCCGACGGCGAACAGCCCCACGAAGACCAGCGCCGCCACGGGGACCGACAGGAAGGCGCCGATCCCGCTGCCGGCGAGCAGGGCGGCGCGGCTGCGCGGTGCGAGCGCGGTCGCCAGGCGGGTGCACAGGTACCCCACCGCGACGGTGACCACGCCGATGAGCACGATGTTCGTGCCGAGTGCGGTCAACCCCCCGTCGGCGAACAGCAGTGCCTGGACGACGAGGACGCAGGTGACCGCCAGCACCGCCGTCCAGGGGCCGACCAGCGCGGCGGCGAGCGCGCCCCCCATGAGGTGTCCGCTGGTGCCCGCGCCGACCGGGAAGTTCATCATCTGCACGGCGAAGACGAAGGCAGCGGTCAGGCCGGCCAGGGGGGCGGTGCGCTCGTCGAGCTCGGCGCGCGCCCCGCGCAGCGCCACGGCCACGGTGCCCGCGGCCAGGACCCCGGTGCCGGCCGACGTCGTCGCGTCCAGGAACCCGTCGGGGACGTGCACGCTGCCTCCTCTCGGTGCCGGGCCCCGCGGCGGGAACCGGCGCTGGCGACCTTATTGCACATCTCTTGCAGGTGCACAGGGTTCGCAGGAGGAACCGTCCGGTCGGGCAGGGAGCCCCGGCGCGCGGGAGCGCAACACGGCCGGAACACGCGGCGGGGACACGCGGGCCGGAGTTCACCGCGCGGAAACAGCGGCGCGCCACCGCGTGAAACAGGCCGACGGCACCGTGAACGCCGCGTCGACCGGCCCCCCGGACGACGGCCCCACCAGCACACCGCCGGGCGTTCCCCTGCGCCGGTGGACCCGACCGATGCGGGCGATGGCCCCCGACACGTACAGGAGGTTGCCGTGGTCGACACCGGCAACACCGCCTGGATCCTCACCAGCGCGGCGCTCGTGCTGCTGATGACCCCGGGCCTGGCGCTCTTCTACGGCGGCATGGTCCGCGCGAAGAGCGTCCTCAACATGATGATGATGAGCTTCGGGGCGCTGGCGCTGATCAGCGTCCTCTGGGTGCTCTACGGCTACTCGGTCGCCTTCGGCAACGACGTGGGCGGCGGTCTGCTCGGCGACCCGTTCGAGTACCTCGGCCTCGCCGGCCTGATGACCAGCGTGACCAACGGCCTGCCCGACATGGCCTTCGTCGGCTTCCAGGCCGTCTTCGCCATCATCACCGTCGCCCTCATCAGCGGCGCCGTCGCCGACCGCGCCCGGTTCGGGGCGTGGATGGTCTTCGCCGGCATCTGGGCGACCGTCGTCTACTTCCCGGTGGCCCACTGGGTGTTCGCCTTCGACAACGACGACCTGGGCGTGGTCGGCGGCTGGATCGCCAACGACCTGGCCGCCGTCGACTTCGCCGGCGGCACCGCGGTGCACATCAACGCCGGTGCGGCGGGCCTGGCGCTGGCCCTCGTGCTCGGCAGGCGGCGCGGCTTCGGCCGCGACGCCATGCGGCCGCACAACCTGCCGCTGGTGATGCTGGGTGCCGGCCTGCTGTGGTTCGGTTGGTTCGGCTTCAACGCCGGGTCCGCGCTGGGCGCGAACGAGACGGCGGCCACGGTGTGGGTCAACACGCTGGCCGCGACGGGCGCCGCCGTCCTCGGCTGGCTGGCCACCGAGAAGCTGCGCGACGGTCACGCCACCTCGCTCGGCGCCGCCTCCGGTGCGGTGGCCGGCCTGGTCGCCATCACCCCCGCGTGCTCGGCGGTCAACCCGGTGGGCGCGATCGTCCTGGGCGTCGTCGCCGGCGCGCTGTGCGCCCTGGCGGTCGGCCTGAAGTACCGCTTCGGCTACGACGACTCCCTCGACGTGGTCGGCGTGCACCTGGTCGGCGGCCTGTGGGGCACCATCGCCGTGGGCTTCCTCGCCGACCCCGAGGCGCCGGCCGGCGTGGAGAGCCTGCTCTTCGGGGGCAGCGTCGACCAGCTGTGGCGGCAGGTCGTCGGTGCGCTCGCGGTGCTGGTCTTCTCCTTCGTGGTCACCTGGATCATCGGGACGGGCATCAGGGCGACGATGGGCTTCCGGGTCAGCGAGGAGGACGAGGTCACGGGCATCGACACCGTCGTCCACGCCGAGTCCGGCTACGACCTCGCCTCGCTGGGGAGCAGCGGCTCGACCGCGCCGCTGACCGGCCAGGCACGGGCTGAGGCCCGCAACACCGAAGGGATCCGGGCATGAAGCTCGTCACCGCGATCGTCAAGCCGTTCAAGCTCGACGACGTCAAGAACGCCCTCGAGCTGATCGGCATCGCCGGGCTCACCGTCAGCGAGGTCCAGGGCTTCGGCCGCCAGCGGGGCCACACCGAGGTCTACCGCGGCGCGGAGTACCAGGTGGACTTCGTGCCGAAGGTCCGCATCGAGGTCGTCGTCGGCGAGATCGAGGCCGCCCGCGTGGTGGACGCGATCGTCGAGGCCGCCTCCACCGGTCAGATCGGCGACGGCAAGGTGTGGGTGACCACGATCGACGAGATCGTGCGCGTCCGCACCGGTGAGCGGGGTGCCGACGCCCTCTGAGGGATCCCCTCGCCCCCCACCCCTCGCACGCTCGGGGCGGGACCCCGCAAGGGGACCGGGAGCACCCGTCGGCCGGGGTGGCGGAACCCCGCCACCCCGGCCGACGCCGTCCCGGGGTACCGATCCGCGACACCGCTCCAGCACACGCCGCCGCGCCGGCGGCGCACCGCAGACCGAGGGGGACCCGTGCTCGACACCGAGGCGCTGCCCGCGCTCCCGCGGGCGCGGCGCGGGGAGGTGCTGGAGGCCTGGCTGCGCGGGCTGCTCGAGGACGCGGTCGCCGGGACACCGCCGCCGCGGAGCCGCCGGGGCGGGCCCCCGCCCCGCAGCGGCACCGAGGGGGTGGCCCTGGTGGCCGTCGGCAGCCTGGGGCGCCGGGAGCCGCCGCCGTACGGCGACCTGGACCTGGTCCTCGTGCACGAGGGGCGGCCGGAGATCGCCGCCCTCGCCGACGCCGTCTGGTACCCCATCTGGGACGCCGGCCTCCGGCTCGACCACTCCGTGCGGACCGTCGCCGAGGCGGTGACCACCGCCTCGACCGACGTGAAGGCCGGGCTCGGGCTGCTCGACGCGCGCCTCGTCGCCGGGGACGCCGACCTCGCGGCCGCCCTGCGCACCGCCACGCTGGCCAGCTGGCGGCAGTCGGCCTCCCGGCTGCTGCCGCAGCTGCGCGACCTGCGCCGGGGCCGCGCCCGCCAGGTGGGGGAGCTGGCCTTCCTGCTCGAACCCGACCTCAAGGAGGCCTACGGCGGCCTGCGCGAGGGCCAGGTGCTGCGCGCCGCGGCCGCCGCGCAGCTCGCCGACGAACCCCCGGCCGAGGTGGAGCAGGCCTACGCGTTCCTGCTCGACGTCCGCGATGAGCTGCGCCGCCGGACCGGCCGCCCGACCGACGTGCTCGTGCGGCAGGAGCAGCGGCCGGTCGCCGCCGCGCTCGGGGTCGCCGACGAGGACGCGCTGCTGCGCGAGGTGAGCCTGGCCGGCCGGCGGCTGGCCTTCCTCGCCGACGAGACCTGGCGGCGGGTCGAGGCCGGTCTCGTGCGCCGGCCCCGCGGGCGCTACCGCCGGGTGCGCCGCGAACCGCTGGCCGAGGGCGTGGTGCGCCAGGGTGACGAGGTGGTCCTCGCCCGGGACGCCCGCCCGGCCGCCGACCCGGGCCTGGTGCTGCGCGGTGCCGCCGCGGCCGCCCGCGCCGACCTCCTGCTCTCGCCGTACACGCTCAAGGTCCTCGCCGTGCACTCCCCGCCGGTGCCCGAGCCGTGGCCGGCCGAGGTCCGCTGGTCCTTCCTGCGGCTGCTGGCCAGCGGGCGCTCCGCCGTCCCGGTGCTGGAGCAGCTCGACCAGGAGGGGCTGCTGGCCCGCCTGCTGCCGGAGTGGGACCGGGTGCGCTCCCTCCCGCAGCGCCACCCGTGGCACCGCTACACCGTCGACCGGCACCTGGTCGAGGCCGCGGCGGCCGCGGCAGAGCTGACCCGGGACGTCGACCGGCCGGACCTGCTGCTCGTCGGCGCGCTGCTGCACGACATCGGCAAGGGCTGGCCCGGGGACCACAGCGTCGTCGGGGCGCCCGTCGCCGGGCAGGTCGCCGCCCGGATGGGCTTCGCGCCGGCCGACGTCGCCACGCTCACCGCCGTCGTCCGCCACCACCTGCTGCTGCCCGACACCGCGACCCGCCGGGACATCGACGACCCGGCGACGGTCGAGCGGGTGGCGGCGACCCTCGACCACGACCCGGCGCTGCTGCAGCTGCTGCACGCCGTGGCGCAGGCCGACGGGGCGGCCACGAGCACGTCGGCCTGGTCGCCGTGGAAGGCCCACCTGGTGGCCGCGCTGGTGGCCCGCGTGCAGTCGCGGATCGGGGGCTCGGCCGCGCCCGACACCGAGCCCGTGCTGCACCCCGGTGCCCCGGACCCGGGGGCGGAGGGCGGCGGGGCGGCGGTGACCGTGGCCGTGGAGGACGTCGCCGACGGCCAGCAGGTGACCTTCCGCGCGCCCGACCGCCCCGGGTTGTTCAGCTGCCTGGCCGGCGTCCTCGCGCTCAACCAGCTGGACGTGCGGGCGGCCAAGGTCAACACCGACGGCTCCCGGGCCACCGCGGTCTTCGCCGTCCGCCCCCGCTTCGGCCGGCCGCCGGTGCCCTCGATCCTGGCCGACGCCGTGCGCGCCGCCCTGGAGGGGACGCTGCCGCTGTCGGCCCGCCTGCGGCAGCGGGAGGCCGACTACCGGCAGGACGACGGTCGCGCGGCCCCGCCCCGCATCGCCTGGCACAACGGCGAGGTCACCGGCGACGCCACCGGCATCGTGGAGGTCCGGGCCGGCGACCGGGCCGGCCTGCTCTACCGGCTCACCGCGGCGCTGGCCGCCGAGGGCCTCGACGTCACCTCCGCACGCGTGGAGACCCTCGGGGCCGATGCCGCCGACCACTTCTACGTGACCAACACCTCCGGGACGCCGATCGACGGGGAGCAGCGGGCGCGGGTGGAGTCGGCGCTGGCCGCCGCCGCGCGGGGCGCGGTGCCCGACCCGGTGCCCGGGGGAGCGGACACGCCGGGCTGAGGCTCCCCGGTTCTGTCGGTGGCCCGTGCCACCGTCGGTGACGAGGAGGGGACGGACCGGTCCCACCTCGCCGCGAGAGGAGTCCGCATGACCGACCGCTTCGCCGTCGCGACCGCCGAGGGGCGGGTCTGGGCCTGCCCGGTGTGCGGCGACGACCGCGAGTTCGTGCAGCCCCCGTGCGCCGACGGCCACACCGACGACGGCGGCGAGTGCCCCGACTGGACGTGCGGCGACTGCGGCGCCGCCGTGTGGGCCGGGGCGCCGGTGCCGGCCGCTGCCGCGCGGGCCACCCGCGCGGCCTGACCGGGCCGGGGCCCCGGCCCCGCGGTCACCGCACGGTGAGCGCCACGCGGCCGTGGTCGGCCAGGGCGCCGTCGGTGACCAGGGCCACCCAGCCGCCGCGCAGCAGCACGATCTCGATGACCTCGTCGACGAGGTCGTCCACGACGTCTGGGTGGTCGACGTCGTCGGCCGGGGTGACGAAGTCGCCGTCGGGGCTGAGCCGGGCGGGGAAGAGGAAGCCCTCCTCCACCGCGAGCATCTCCGGGCGCTCCCGCCGCGCGGCCAGCCACACCGCCTCGATGCCGTCGACCACCGCGTGCCGGGACCGGCGGCGGTCGAGCAGCGCCAGCGCCTCGTCCTGCCGGGAGAGCAGGTAGGCGTCCAGCACCTCGCGGATCCGCGGCACCAGGTCGGGCAGCGGCGCCCGCGTGAGGCCCCCGGTCACCGTGCCCGCGAGCCGGCCGAGGTTGCGGGACACCCGGCGGAAGCGGGCCAGCGTGCGCTCGGCGCCCACCAGCACGAGGGGTGCCGGGTGCAGCCGCAGGTGGGTGCCCAGGGACTCGTCGACCCGGCGGAGGAAGGCGTCCCGGCCCATGCCCTCGGCGGGGACGGGGAACGGTGAGCGGGGCGGGGGGCGCAGGTCCTCGGCCACCCCCTCCAGCAGCCGCGCCTCCCGCTCGGAGAGCAGCAGCACCAGGTGCCGGGGCGTGCGGTGCAGGGCGCGGACCAGGTCGCGGGTGGCGAAGGTCGGGTCGACGACGACCCGGTCGGCCACCGGTACGGGGAGCCGGACCACCTCGCGGACGGCGGGGTCGACGAACACCGCGATGCCGCGACCGGTCGGCCCGGATCGGGCGCGGGCGACGGTCTCGGCGATCGCGTCGGTGAGCTCGGCGCCGGCGCGCCCCTGCCCGGCGAGCCGGGTGGCGGCACCGGCGGCCAGGCGGCGGAGCGTCGCGGCGTCGGCCTCGGTCATCCGCGGCGCGGGCCGGGTGGTGGCCAGCAGGGAGACGCAGGTGTCGGTCCGCACCGACTGGAGCAGCAGCACCTGCTCGGGGGTGGGCCAGCCGACCCGCCCGGGCGCGGCCGTCACCGGGGGGCGCCCACGACGACGGCGTCCAGCCGGCGGGCCAGCCGGCCGACCGTGCGTTCGAGGACCCGCCGGCGCCGCCGCCCGGACAGGCCCGGGCACCGGTGCAGGTCGACGGTCGCGGACGCGCCCGCCGCCGCGAGCGCCTGCCGGACCGCCGCGCGCAGGTCGCGGGCGAGGCGATGGGACTCCTCGGCCAGCAGGGCGGCGAGCTCGGCGTCGAGGGTGCAGGGTGGTCGGGGCAGGACCACGGCGACGTGCAGCGGTGCACGGCTGCGCCGGGCCGCGGCGAGGGCGGGGCCGAGGTCGGCGGCCACGTCGCTCCGGTCGGTGACGACGGCGAGCAGGCGCCGGGGTCCAGGGCGGGGCGGTGGCGCGCTGCGCTGCGGTGCGGGGGCCGGTGGCGGTGGGCTGAGCACGGTCACGGGGAACTCCCAGCGGTGCGGCGAGGTCTCCCCCGACCCCGGGTGGGGCCGGCCGGGCCCGGGCCGGGGCCGGGACTGACGGGCGGCGGCTGCGCAGGATGCGCTCGGGCACTCCCCTCGCACGAAGAAATTTACGTGAAATTCTTTGCCAGGTACAGGGGTGCGGAGCAGTGCCGCGGTGACGCCGCACGGTGAGCCGCGTCCCGATCCGCGTGCTGTCCCCGTCCGCGTAGTGTCCTTCGGGTGACCGAGACCTCTCCGGGGTGGACCTTCCTGTCCAACCACGGGCACGTCCTCGTCAGCCTCGCCGCGGACCCCGAGGTCCGCATGCGGGACGTCGCGACCCGGGTGGGCATCACCGAGCGTGCGGTGCAGATGATCGTCAGCGACCTGGAGCAGGCCGGCTACGTCGTCCGCGAGCGCGTGGGGCGCCGGAACCACTACACGGTCGTGAACCACGGGCGGTTCCGGCACCCGCTGGAGCAGCACGTGCGGATCGGGGACTTCCTCGCGCTCGTGCTGCGGGACGCCGGGGGAGGGGCATCGGTCAACGGCGCCGAGCCGGCCGGCCGGCGAGCTTGACCGACTCCTCCACCACCAGGATCGCGGAGGCCACCGCGGCACAGGTGAGCCACTGGGTGAGGTCCAGTGCCGTGGTGTCGAAGACCGTGTGCAGGAACGGCAGCTGCACGACCAGGACCTGCAGCAGCACGACGACCGCGAACGAGATCCACAGCCACCGGTTCCTGTACAGGTGCCGCGTGAACACGGTCTCCCGCTCGGCACGGGCGTTCAGGGCGTTGAAGAACTGGAACAGCACGAACGTGGTGAACGCCATCGTGGTCGCCACCGCGGTGCCGTAGGCCGCGTCGGCGAGGGCGAGCGCAGACAGCGTGCCGGTCGCCATGATCGCGCCGGCCCGGAACATCCGGAACAGCCGGGTCCGGTTCAGGATGCGCTCGCTGGGCCTGCGGGGCGGGTCGTCCATCAGCCCGGGTCGGGCCGGGTCGACGCCCAGGGCCATGGCCGGGGGGCCGTCCATGATGATGTTGACCCACAGCACCTGGATGGCGGTCAGCGGCGCCGCCAGCCCGGCCACGCTGGCGCCCAGGAAGGACAGGATGGCGCCGATGTTGGTGGACAGCTGGAAGCGGACGAACTTGACCACGTTGTCGTAGATCGACCGGCCCTCGCGGACCGAGGCGACGATGGTGGCGAAGTCGTCGTCGGTGAGGATCATGTCGCCGGCTTCCTTGGTGACCTCGGTGCCGGTGATCCCCATCGCCACGCCCATGTGCGCCGAGCGCAGCGCGGCCGCGTCGTTGACCCCGTCGCCGGTCATCGCGGCGACGTGCCCCCGGGCGGTGAGGGCTGCCACGATCGCGACCTTGTGCTCGGGGGCCACCCGGGCGAAGACACCGACGTCCTCCACCCGTCCCGACAGCTCCTCGGGGCTCATCCGGTCCAGCTCGGCACCGGTGAGCACCTCGCCGCGGATGCCGAGCTCCCGCGCGATCGCGGCCGCGGTGTCGCGGTGGTCGCCGGTGATCATCTTGACCGATATGCCGGCCCGGTGCGCCAGGGCGATGGCGTCCCTCGCCTGCGGTCGCGGTGGGTCGGCGATGCCGACCAGGCCGAGCAGGGTCAGCCCTGACAGCCGCTCGGCGAACTCCTCGGCGTCGGTGGGAGCGTCGTCCGCGAGCGTCGTCGCCGCGGCCAGCACCCGCAGACCCCGTGACGCGAGGGCCGACACCTCGGCCGCCATGCGCTCCCGCTCGGCGCCGTCGAGCGACCGGACGCCGTCGCCGGTGAGGACCGCGGTGCTCCGGGCCAGGAGCACGTCGGGTGCACCCTTGACGTGGACGCGGGCGCGGCCGCCCTCGTCGTGCACGGTGGCCATGAACTTGCGGGCGCTGTCGAAGGGCAGCTCGGCGGTGCGGGGATGCGCCCCGCGCAGCACCGTCGCGTCGATCCCGGCCTTGGCGGCCGCGACGACCAGGGCACCTTCGGTGGGGTCGCCGACGATGCCGGGCCGGTGGCCGGTGTCGGGGGAGAGGGTGGCGTCGCTGCACAGGGTGAGGGGTTCCAGCAGCAGGCCGGCGTCCTCGGCCGGCCGACCGGTGGCCTCGTCGACCAGGGCACCCCGCGGCGCGTAGCCCTCGCCCTCGATGCGGACCCGGCGCCCGGCGTACACCAGCGCACGGGCGGTCATCTGGTTCAGGGTGAGCGTCCCCGTCTTGTCGCTGCAGATGACGGTGGCCGAGCCCAGGGTCTCCACCGAGGCCAGCCGCTTGACGATGGCGCCGCGCCTGGCCATGCGGGCGACCCCGAGCGCCAGGGTCAGGGCGAGGACGGCCGGCAGGCCCTCGGGCACGGTGGCCACCGCCAGGGCGACCGCGGAGAGCGCCAGCTCGCCCAGTGGCTCGCCGCGCGCCAGGGCGATGGCCGCGTAGGCGGTGATGGCGATGCCGCCGATGACGGCGATGCGCTTGCCCAGCGAGTCCAGCTGGACCTGCAGCGGCGTCTTGGGGTCCTCGCCGCTGCGGAGCAGCTCGGCGATCGCACCGACCTCGGTGCGCATGCCCGTCGCGGTCACCACGAGCTCGGCCCGGCCCCGGGTGAGCGTGGTGTTCATGTAGCCCATGCCGGTGCGGTCGGCCAGCGCCACCCGGTCACCCGGCGCGGGCCCGACCGGGGCGGTGCCCTTGCTCACCGGCTGCGACTCCCCGGTGAGCGCGGACTCGTCGACCTCGACCGACTCGGCCACCAGCAGCCGCCCGTCGGCGGGCACCCGGTCGCCGGCCTCGAGGAGGACCACGTCGCCCGGTACCAGGTCGGCGGCGTCCACGACCCGCGCCGCACCGTCCCGGCGGACCCGCGCGGTCGGCACGAGCATGTCGCGCAGGGCCTCCAGGCTGCGCTCGGCCCTGTTCTCCTGGACGAAGCCGATGGTCGCGTTGATCAACAGCACCACCAGGATGACGATCGTGTCCTTGAGGTCGCCCACCGCGCCGGCCAGGACGGCGGCACCCAGCAGGATGAGGATGAGCAGGCTCCGGAACTGGTCGAGGAAGCGCAGCACGGCCGGCCGGCGCGGCTGCTGGGCCAGCGCGTTCTCGCCGTGCTCGGCCCGGCGGCGGGCGACCTCGGTCTCGTCCAGGCCACGGGTCGGGTCGACCTCCAGGGCCTCCGCCACGGCGGTCGCCGGGAGCAGGAAGGGGTCGCGCAGTTCTCCGCCTGCCGAGCCGAGTGCCGTGTCGGCGGGGGGCGACTGGGTCATGGGAGGACCTCTCGGAGGGGGCGGTCGGGTACCCGGTCGAGCCCGACGCCGGACTCGTCGGTGGGCGGGTGCGCGGGGGTCTGGGCGTCCACGGGGGTGCGCCGGGGGATGGGAGCGGTGCCGCGCCGAGGAGATGCGGTGCGCCCGGGAGATGCGGTGCGCCCGGGAGATGCGGTGCGCCCGGGAGATGCGGTGCGCCCGGGAGATGCGGTGCGCCCGGGAGATGCGGTGCACCCGGGAGGGGCGGCGCCGGTGTGCGGCCGCCCGACGCTGCGGCACGTCGCCCGGCGATGCCGCGCGGGGCCCACGCGCGCGTCCGTGGGTGCACCCTGAGCGCGATGGCGGCGCCCCACAGGCCGAGGGTCAGCCACGGGATGAGATCCGACACGGGGACCACCCCCTCGTCCACCGGCCGCCCGGGACGGGGAGCCGGGTCGCACGGCAGTCTAGCGCAGCACAAATTACGAAAAAAACTTCTTGCTATGGGATGACGCGCGGATCGGTGCCAGGCCGGAGCCGTAGAGGAGCACGGTGCCGGTCAGGACCGCCGGGTGGGTGACGTGGCCGGTCCCGGCCGCGGTCAGCAGCGCCAGGCCGGCGCAGACCGCGCCGACCCCGAGAACCACGGCGCCGACGTGGACCGGTGTCACCGTGGCCGCCGGGGCCGCGGTCGTGCCCCTGGCGCGGGGGCGCTCGAAGCGGCCCAGGGCCAGGACGAGGACCAGCAGCACGGCCGCGCACGCGAGCACCCACACCGGGCGCAGGGCGAACCAGCCGGCCGACAGCGGCTCGGGACGCGGGAGGGCGCCGGTCAGGTACAGCGCCGGGGCGGCGACCAGCACCGGTACGAGGTGCCACAGGTAGACGGTGAGCACGGTGGCGTTCACCGCGGCCGTCGCCGTCCACACCGGCGGACGACGGCACAGCCGGGTCAGCGGGCCCCGCAGCAGCAGGACGAGACCGACCTGCGCCACGCCGTAGGCCAGCAGGGCCAGCGTGGGTGGCGCGGTGTTCTGGAACTGCTCGCCCGGCACGCCGAGCATGCTCACCGGGTAGGGGCCGGCGGCCACCAGCCCGACGGCCGACAGCCCACCGCAGGCCAGCAGGGCCGCGGGGGTGCGGTCCCGGGTCAGCAGCGTGCCGGCCCGCCAGCCGATGCCGAGGACGTAGAGGCACAGCCAGACGAGCACGAAGTCGAGGGCGCCGGCCAGGGCCTCGCCGGAGAGCAGCCGCAGCAGGTCCGAGGTGGCGACCAGGAGCGCCAGCGCCACCGGCACCCGCAGCCCCCACCTGCCGTGCCCCGCGACGAGGACCGGCGTCGCGGCGACCACGGCGACGTAGACGGCCAGGAACCACAGCGGGATCGCGACAAGCCACGCCGCCGTGGCGACCAGACCGGGGGCGGCGACCTGCCGGCCGATCGTGATCCCGGTCAGGAGGGCGGCCAGGAAGAGCGAGGTGGGCCGCAGCAGTCGGCGCAGCCGGTCCTCCAGCCAGCCCGGTGCCGGCCGGCCGCCCGGGCCGACTGCCAGGAGGCCATGCCGGCGTAGCCGCCCACGAGGAAGAACAGCGGCATGACCTGCCACAGTCAGGACAGGTACTCCGCCGGGGGCCACAGCCCCAGGCCGTTGGCGCCGCTCAGCTCCCCGTCGCGGACGACGACGACCACGGCCACCCAGTGGCCGACGACCACGGTGAGGATCGCCGCCGCCCGCAGCAGGTCGACCACCCGGTCCCGGCTCTCCGGTGTCCGTCCGACGAGGGTCCGGATCGACGGGCTCCGGGTCGGACCCACCCCGGTCACCTCCTCGCGCACGTCGGTGCGGGGCGGCCGGGAGGCGACCGGCGCCCGGACGGCGGGATGCCCTCGGCGCCCCCGGGCCCCGGTCGGTCAGGTGCCGACGGGTACGACCGTCGTCCGGCCGTCCGGCAGCCGCCCCACCGGCAGTCCCACCCGGTCCAGCGCGGCGGCCACCGCCGCGGCCACGTGCGGAGGGTGGTGCAGCGGGAGCTCCGCCACCAGGGTGCCGGCCTCGTCGATGCAGCGCCGGTCGTCCGCCGCGGTCCAGGAGGCGTACGAGCCCGCGCCGTCGGGGAAGCGGTGGGCGAGCGCCTCCTCCAGTCGCCGGCGCGTCACCCCGGGGTCGTCGCCGACGGCCGGCAGCGCCGCGATCCCGTACCGGCGGAGGACGGAGAAGGCCAGGTCGAGCCGTGCCCGGTGCGGGGTCTCGGCGATCCAGCAGGGTGGTGGGCGGCCGGACGCGGGGTCCGGGCGGTAGGCGCACGCCGCCCCGGGGGGCCGGGACCGGGCGGGCGCTGCGCCGTGACAGCGGTCACTGCCCCTGCCCGAGGGAGTAGCCCGGCCGCCCGCTGAACCGGTAGAGGCCCTCGGTCTTGACGAAGTCGACGCCGGCCCGCTCCAGGAAGTGCAGCAGTTGCAGCACGTGCTTCGAGTGGGCGCAGCCGGGCGCCGGGGCCAGGAAGCGGGCCCGCCAGTGGTCGGTGCAGAACGTCTCCGGCAGGCCGTCGGGCCAGACCTTGACCCCGCGGTTGGAGACCATCTGCAGCTGCAGGTAGCAGCTCCGCGACGCGTCGCGCAGGGTCGCCGCCAGCGCGTCGGGGAAAACCCCGGCGTGGTGGACGAACACGTCGACGCCGTCCATCGTCCTCGGCTCCGGCTCGCGGCGCACCGGAGCCGGGGGCTCGAACGGGGGCAGGGCGGCGTAGGCCACGGCCGGCAGCGTGGCCGGTCGCTCGCCCAGGCGGGCGACGACGGCGTCGGCGAAGGCCCGCGTACCGAGCGGGGTGCGCCCGGGCGGGGTGATGTCGTAGGTGGTCTCCCCGGCCTCCAGGGTGGCCAGCCAGGCGTTGTGCACCCGTTCGGCGACCTCGGCCTGGCCCACGTGCACCAGCATCATCACCGCGCCCACGAGCAGGCCCGACGGGTTGGCGACGTCCTGCCCCGCCCGGCGCGGCGCCGACCCGTGGATCGCCTCGAACATCGCCACCTGGTCGCCGATGTTGGCCGAGCCCGCCAGCCCGACCGAGCCGGCGACCTGGGCCGCCACATCGGAGAGCACGTCGCCGTAGAGGTTGGGCATGACGACGACGTCGAAGGCCTCGGGCGTGTCCGCCAGCTTGGCCGCGCCGATGTCGACGATCCAGTGCTCGGACTCGATGTCGGGGTGCTCGGCGGCCACCTCGTCGAAGACCCGGTGGAACAGCCCGTCGGTCAGCTTCATGATGTTGTCCTTGGTGAAGCAGGTGACCTTCCGGCGGCCGTGCCGGCGGGCGTAGTCGAAGGCGTACCGGACGATCCGCTCGCACCCCGGGCGGCTGATCAGCTTCAGGCACTGGGTGACCTCGTCGGTCTGCCGGTGCTCGATGCCGGCGTAGAGGTCCTCCTCGTTCTCACGGATGATCACCACGTCCATGCCGGGGTGCCGCGTCGGCACGAAGGGTGCGTAGGCCACGCACGGCCGGACGTTGGCGTAGAGCCCCAGGGCCTTGCGCACCGTGACGTTGAGCGACTTGAACCCGCCGCCCTGCGGGGTGGTGATCGGGGCCTTGAGGAAGACCTTGGTGCGGCGGAGCGACTCCCAGGCCGACGCCTCGATGCCGGCGGTGTGCCCGCGCCGGTACACCGCCTCGCCGATCTCGATCTCCTCCACGGCCAGGCGGGCGCCGGCGGCGTCGAGGACCCGCAGGGTCGCGTCCATGATCTCCGGGCCGATGCCGTCGCCACGGGCCACCGTGACCGGGACGCCGGCCGTGCTCTCCCGTGGTCGGGCGTCCGGCGCCGCTGCCGCAGGTCGCTGGTACGTCGTGGTCCCGGTCATGAGCCACCTCCAGGGGATCGCCGTATGCGTACAGAATTACGCGAATTTCACATCCTGTAAAGCGGCCGGTCCGGCGACCGCCCCCGCCACGGGCGTCGGTGCCCGGCCGTCCGCCGCAGGACGCCGAGGGGCGCACGGGGTGACCGGTGACCTCGAGGGCGGTGCGGCGCCCGGTCGACGACCCGTCGACCGGGCACCGGTCGTGCGGTCCCGCCGCCGGCTCGGAGCCGGCGGCGGGATCAGGTGGCCAGCGAGCCGGCGAAGACCTGCCAGGCGAGCGCGCTCTTGGCGACCAGGCTCAGCACCAGGTAGGCCTGCTCCCCGTGGGCGTAGCTGCGCCACGGGCCGACCTCCCGGTACTGCAGCCACTGGTTGACCGCGAAGCTCGTGAAGAACACGAACAGCGAGAAGAAGATCCCGTAGACGAAACCCGGTATCCGGTCGGCCCCGACGATGTTCGCGGTGATCGCCACCCAGGGCGCCGCCCCGGCGATGCAACCGAACCAGAACGGCAGCATCGTCGTCCGGGCGCGGCCGGGTGGGTTCACCTGCTCCTGCAGCCAGCCGAACAGGATCATCGCGGCGTTGGCGCCGGCGATGCCGATCAGCGCGCTCAGCCCGGTGATGCCGGTGTAGGCGCAGATCAGCAGCACCATGATCGTCGAGCTGAACGAGTACTCCAGCCAGCGGAACCGGTTGATGCCCCGGCGCAGGTCGTCCTCGTAGCGCCGGCGCAGCACCGTGGCGGTCAGCAGGTGGTCCACCGCGGCCAGCCCCAGGAAGACCGCGATCGCCGCGCCCACGCCGACGTCGACGAGGGGCTCCGGCGCCGGCACCGCCGTGCCCGGCGGACCTGCCGGGAACGACGACGTCACGGTGATCGCGAAGCCGCTCGCCAGCACGAGGACCGCGACGGCCTGCGCGGCGTGCAGGACCGTCAGCGCCAGGTTCCAGCGCCGGAGGCCGGCGAGCCGCGCGTCGTCCACCCCCGTCGCGACCGGTGCGGAGCGGGGAGCGGTGGTGCCGTGCACGGCGACCTCCTGGACGGGGAAGGGCCGGGACGCTGCCCCATGGTGCCCCGTCCCTGCCCGGGTGCCGCTTCTCCGCCGCGCACCGCAGGCGGGGTGCTCCGTCGTGGTCCCACCCGGGGGGTGTCGCGCTCGATACCCTGGCGGCAGGAGGCGCGAGGGTCCGGACCCGACCGGGCCCGTCGCCGTGTCGCCGATCGGTTCGACCGGCCGGCCGCGCCAGCGAGCTCTGACGAGGACGTGCTGTGTTCGAGACACTCTCCGACCGCCTGGACACGGTCTTCAGCGGCCTGCGCGGCAAGGGCCGGCTGACCGACGCCGACATCGACGCCACCGCGCGCGAGATCCGCATCGCGCTGCTCGAGGCCGACGTCGCGCTGCCCGTCGTCCGGTCGTTCATCAACGCCGTCAAGGAGCGGGCGCGCGGGGCCGACGTCTCGCAGGCGCTCAACCCCGCCCAGCAGGTCATCAAGATCGTCAACGAGGAGCTCATCGAGATCCTCGGCGGCGAGACCCGGCGGCTGCGCTACGCCAAGCAGGGGCCGACGGTCATCATGCTGGCCGGTCTGCAGGGGTCCGGTAAGACGACCCTGGCCGGCAAGCTCGGCCGCTGGCTCAAGGCCCAGGGCCACACCCCGCTGCTCGTGGCCTGCGACCTCCAGCGGCCCAACGCGGTCAACCAGCTGTCGATCGTGGCCGGCCAGGCCGGGGTCGACGTCTACGCCCCCGAGCCGGGCAACGGCATCGGCGACCCCATCCGGGTCGCCGCCGACTCGGTCGAGCACGCCCGCCGCACGATGCACGACGTCGTCGTCGTCGACACCGCCGGCCGGCTGGGCATCGACGCCGAGCTGATGGCGCAGGCCGCCGGCATCCGGGACGCCGTGCAGCCGGACGAGACGCTGTTCGTCGTCGACGCGATGATCGGCCAGGACGCCGTCACCACCGCGGAGGCCTTCCGGGACGGCGTGGGCTTCAGCGGCGTCGTCCTCACCAAGCTCGACGGCGACGCCCGCGGTGGTGCCGCGCTGTCGGTCCGCTACGTCACCGGCCAGCCGATCATGTTCGCCTCCACCGGCGAGAAGCTGGCCGACTTCGACGTCTTCCACCCCGAGCGGATGGCCTCGCGCATCCTCGGGATGGGTGACGTGCTCACCCTCATCGAGCAGGCCGAGCAGGCCTTCGACGCCGACCAGGCCGAGCGGATGGCCGGCAAGCTCGCCTCCCGCGAGGGCTTCACCCTCGAGGACTTCCTCGAGCAGATGATGGCGATCCGCAAGATGGGCCCGATCGCCAACCTGCTCGGCATGCTGCCCGGCGCCGGCCAGATGAAGGAGCAGCTCAAGCAGGTCGACGACCGCGACCTGGACCGGACGGCGGCCATCATCCGGTCGATGACCCCCGAGGAGCGGGTCAACTCCAAGATCATCAACGCCTCGCGGCGGGTGCGCATCGCCAACGGCTCCGGCGTGACGGTCACCGAGGTCAACCAGCTGCTGGAACGGTTCGCGCAGGCCCAGAAGATGATGGGCCAGATGGCCGGCAGCATGGGCCTGCCCGGGATGGGCCCGATGTCGAAGAAGGCCCGGGGCCGGCAGATGCAGGCCCAGTCGAAGAAGGGCAAGAAGGGCAAGGGCAAGGGCGCCGCCGCGAAGAAGGGCGGCGGGCCCGCCCGCCGGCCCGCGGGCGTGCCCGGCCTGCCCCCCGGCGCCGGCCTGCCCGGCGGCGGGTTCCCCGGCGGGCAGATGCCGTCCCTGCCGCCCGGCCAGGGCCTGCCCGACCTCAGCAAGCTGGACTTCAGCAAGTTCGGGGACGAGCGGCCCGGCCGGTGAGCACGCCGCCGCTGCACCTCTCCGGCGTCGTCCTCCCGGACGGCGAGCGCCGCGACCTCTGGGTGCGCGACGGCCGCTTCACCACCGAGCCGGTCCCCGGTGCGGAGACGGTCAGCCGCGGCGGGTGGCTGGTCCCGGGCCTGGTCGACGCGCACTGCCACGTCGGGATCGGCCGCGGCGGCACCCCGGTCGAGGACCTCGCCGGCCTGCGCGAGCAGGCGCTCGCGGAGCGCGCCGCCGGGGTGCTGGCGCTGCGCGACTGCGGTGCGCCGGTGGACACGCGGGTGCTGGACGACGAGCCGGACCTGCCGCAGGTCATCCGGGCGGGCCGGCACCTGGCCGCCCCGCGGCGCTACATCCCCGGCCTGGCCGTCGAGCTCGGGCCCGCGGACCTCGCCGACGAGGTCCGCGTCCAGGCCCGCCGCGGGGACGGCTGGGTGAAGCTGGTGGGCGACTGGATCGACCGCGGCGTGGGGGACCTCGCGCCGGAGTGGCCCGAGGAGGCCGTCGCCGCGGCGATCGCCGCGGCCCACGACGAGGGCGCCCGGGTCACCGCGCACACGTTCGGCACCGACGCGCTGCCGGCCCTCATCCGGTCGGGCATCGACTGCATCGAGCACGGCACCGGGCTGACCGAGGAGCTGGTCGCCGAGATGGCCGCGCGTGGCACCGCCGTCGTCCCGACGCTGGTCAACGTCGAGCACTTCCCGTCCTTCGCCGCCGCGGGGGAGAAGCGCTTCCCGGCCTACGCCAGCACGATGCGCCGGCTCCACGCCGGGTCGGGGGCCGTCGTCCGCGCCGCGTACGAGGCCGGTGTCCCGGTGTTCGCCGGCACCGACGCCGGGGGCGGGATCGAGCACGGCCGGATCGCCGACGAGGTGCGCGCGCTGCACGACGCCGGCCTGCCCGCCGAGGCGGCGCTGGCCGCGGCGTCCTGGGGCGCGCGGGCGTGGCTCGGCCTGCCCTGCATCGAGGAGGGCGCGCGGGCCGACGTCGTGGTCTACGACGCCGACCCGCGGGCCGACCTGACCACCCTGGCCCGCCCCGCCCGGATCGTCCTGCGCGGCCGCGTGGTGGCCTAGCTAGGCGCGCCGCCTCCCCACCCGCCCGCCTCCCCACCCGCCGTGATCACGGGCTTCTGGCCGCCGACACGCGCCGACGCGCCGAGGCGGCCCGCCAGATCCCCGTGATCACCGGGGAGTCGACCCGGGAACTCGCGCGCAGCCGGCTCCGGCGGCCTGGGAGGATCAGCACCGTGCTGCTGCGGATGTCCACCCTGTTCCTGCGCACCCTGCGCGACGACCCGGCCGACGCCGAGGTCCCGAGCCACCGGCTGCTGGTTCGGGCCGGCTACATCCGGCGGGCCGCGCCGGGCGGGTTCAGCTGGCTGCCGCTGGGCTACCGGGTCTTCCGCAACGTGGAGCGCGTCGTCCGCGAGGAGATGGACGCCATGGGCGCCCAGGAGGTGCACTTCCCGGCGCTGCTGCCGCGCGAGCCCTACGAAGCCACCGGCCGCTGGACCGAGTACGGCGACAACCTCTTCCGGCTCCAGGACCGCCGCGGGGTCGACCACCTGCTCGGCCCCACCCACGAGGAGATGTTCACGCTCCTGGTGAAGGACCTGTATTCGTCGTACAAGGACCTCCCGCTGTCGCTCTACCAGATCCAGACCAAGTACCGGGACGAGGCGCGGCCGCGGGCCGGCCTGCTCCGCGGCCGCGAGTTCACCATGAAGGACAGCTACTCCTTCGACGTGGACGACGCCGGGCTGGACAAGTCCTACGCCGCCCACCGCGACGCCTACATCCGCATCTTCGACCGCCTCGGCCTGGAGTACGTGATCGTCTCGGCCGTGTCCGGCGCGATGGGCGGCTCGAAGAGCGAGGAGTTCCTGCACCCGACCGAGATCGGGGAGGACACCTTCGTCCGGTCGCCCGGCGGGTACGCGGCCAACGTGGAGGCGGTGTCCACCGTCGTCCCGGAGGCGATCCCGCTCGACGGGCTGCCCGCGGCGCACGTCGAGGACACCCCCGACACCCCCACCATCGAGACGCTGGTGGCCGTCGCGCAGCAGCTGTTCCCCGACGCCGGGTACACGGCGGCGGACACGCTGAAGAACGTCGTCGTCACGCTCGTGCACCCCGACGGCGCCCGGGAGCCGGTCGTCATCGGCATCCCCGGGGACCGGGAGGTCGACGCCAAGCGGCTCGAGGCCCAGGTCGCGCCGGCCGAGGTGGCGCCGTTCGAGGACTTCGCCAAGCACCCGGTGCTGGTCAAGGGCTACATCGGCCCGCAGGTGCTCGGCGAGGGCAGCGCGTCGGGGATCCGGTACCTGGTCGACCCGCGCGTGGTACCGGGCACCCGGTGGGTGACCGGGGCGAACGAGCCCGGCAAGCACGTGTTCGACCTGGTGGCCGGGCGCGACTTCACCTGGGACGGCGTCGTCGAGGCCGCCGAGGTGCTCCCCGGCGACCCCGCTCCCGACGGCTCCGGCGCCCTCGAGCTGGCCCGCGGCGTGGAGATCGGCCACATCTTCCAGCTGGGCCGCAAGTACGCCGAGGCGCTCGAGCTGAAGGTGCTGGACGAGAACGGCAAGCTCGTCACGGTCACCATGGGCTCCTACGGCATCGGCGTCTCCCGCGCCGTGGCGGCCATCGCGGAGTCGACGCACGACGAGCTGGGCCTGTGCTGGCCGCGGGAGATCGCGCCGGCCGACGTGCACGTCGTGGCCACCGGCAAGGACGCCGCGGTCTTCACCGCCGCCCAGCAGCTGGCCGGCGACCTGGTCGCCGCCGGCGTGACCGTCCTCTACGACGACCGCCCGAAGGTCTCGCCCGGGGTCAAGTTCAAGGACGCCGAGCTGCTGGGGATGCCGACGATCGTGACGGTCGGGCGCGGCCTGGCCGAGGGCGTGGTGGAGCTGCGCGACCGGGCGACGGGGGAGCGCGAGGAGGTCCCGGTGGAGGACGCCGTCGCCCGGGTGCTGGCCGCCGTCGGTCAGCCGCCCGCGGTCAGCGCCCGGTAGCGGGACGGCGTCATCCCGTAGGCCGCCCGGAAGGCGCGGCCGAACACCGTCGGGTCGGCGAAGCCGCAGCGGCGCGCGACCGCGGCCACGGGCAGGCCGAGCGCGCCGCCGCGGGCCAGCTCCTCCCGGGCCCGCTCCAGGCGGCGGTGCCGCACGTAGCGCGCCACGGTGTCCTGCCGGCCGGCGAAGAGCCGGTGCAGCTGCCGGACCGAGAGGAAGTGGGCCGCCGCGATCGTCCGCGGGTCCAGCGCGGGGTCGGCCAGGTGGGCCTCCACGTACGCCCGCACGGCGGCGAGCAGGTCCGCCTCGCCCCGCGGGCCCGCGACCGGTGGGGGAGCGGCGGCGCCGGCCGCGGTCGTGCCGGCCGCGGTGGTGACCAGCTCGAGCAGCTCGCCGGCGAGCCGGTCCCCGGCCCCGGCGACGTCCTCGCTGCGCACCAGGTCGGCGATCATCCGGCCCAGCACCCCGGTGAGGCCGGCCGCGCCGTCCAGCCGCCGCGCGGTCAGTCCGCCGGCCGGGGAGTCGGGCCGCGACCAGGTCAGGACCAGCAGCGACCAGGCCCCCGCCGTCCCCCCGCGCAGGTCCCAGCAGAACGGCCGGTCGGTCTCGTAGAGGGCGTAGTCACCCGGCTCGAGCCAGCACTCCCGGCCGTCCTGCTCGACCCGGGCCCGACCCGCTCGACCAGCCCGACCTGCACGTACCGCCGCCCGTCGGAGCGGGCCAGGCCGGGGGTGCGCAGCGCGCGCTGGTCCCCCGAGCGCACGCGCGACAGCTGCAGCGAGCCCACGGCCCGGCTACGCACCTCGCCGCCGAGCGCCTCCCCGGCGGCGGGGAGGACGTCGAGGTCCACGAAGTGCTCGCCGAGCAGGTCCCGCCAGGGCCGGACGCCGGTGCACCGGGCGCTGGTCGGCGTGGGCCTCGTCGGTCTCGGCCCGGTCGGGAGGGGCCTCGTCGGGGACGGCATGGGGCCTCGCTGGCGGTCGGCCGCGCGCGGGGCCCGTGCGGCGGACTCGCGCAGGACGGGCCGAGCGTGCCACGGGACGCCCGGCCGGGGAAGTCACCGGGGGTCGAGGGCCTGGCACGCAGGGTCGAGCCCGGTCGCGGCCCGGCGCGCGACGATCGCCGCACCGCGCGCCGGGGCCGGCCGAGCCCCGGGGAGGAGGGCGACCATGTCGGTGACCGACCTGCCGATGCCGGGGACGACCACGGTGCACGGCGCCTGCCCGCTGGACTGCCCGGACACCTGCGCGCTCGAGGTGACCGTCGAGGACGGGCGGGTCACCCGGGTCCGCGGGGACCGCTCGCACCCGTACACCCGCGGCGGGCTGTGCGTGAAGATGAACGACTACGACCGCACGGTGAACAGCGAGGACCGGGTCCTGCACCCGCTGCGGCGCACCGGCCCCAAGGGCAGCGGGCGCTTCGCGCGGATCTCCTGGGACGAGGCGCTGGACGAGATCGCCGACCGGTTCCGGGAGATCGCCGCCACCTCCGGGCCCGAGGCGATCATGCCGGTGAGCTACCTGGGCACCCAGGGCATCCTCAACGGGCTCAACGTCGGCGACGCGTTCTTCAACCGGCTGGGCGCCACCATCAGCGAGCGCACCTACTGCGACTCCGGCTCCTGCACCGCCTACGCCATGACGGTCGGCGCGACCGCCGGTGTCGACCCGGAGTCGTTCGTGCACGCGCGCTACATCGTGATCTGGGCCAACAACATGCTCAGCACGAACCTCCACCTGTGGCCGTTCGTCGCCGAGGCGCAGCGGCGCGGCGCGAAGGTCGTCGTCATCGACCCGGTCCGGCACCGGACGGCGCAGCACGCCGACTGGTACATCCCCATCCGGCCCGGCACCGACGGCGCGCTGGCGCTGGCGATGATGCACGTGATCATCGGCGAGGGCCTGACCGACGAGGACTACGTCGCCCGGTACACCGTCGGCTTCGACGAGCTGGCCGAGCGGGTGCGCGGCTACACCCCGGAGTGGGCGAGCGGGGAGACCGGCATCCCCGCCGACGACATCCGGACGCTGGCCCGCGAGTACGCCGCCGCCGACCCGTCGGTCATCCGCATCGGGGTGGCCATCGAGCGGCACGCCGGCGGCGGGCAGACCGTGCGGGCCATCTCCTGCCTGCCCGCGCTCACCGGCGCCTGGCGCAAGCCCGGCGGCGGCCTGCTGCAACTGCCCCTGTGGGCCTTCCCGGTCAACTGGCCGGCGTTCCTCGGCGCGGAGTTCATCCGCCCCGGCACCCGCGTGGTCAACCAGTTCCTGCTCGGCCGGGCGCTGACCGGCGAGCTGGGTCTGGACCCGCCGATCCGCGGGCTGGTGGTCTACAACAGCAACCCGCTGGTGGTGTGCCCCGAGCAGGACAAGATGGTCGCCGGGCTGTCGCGGGAGGACCTGTTCACCGTCGTCAGCGAGCACTTCCGCACCGACACCGCGGACTTCGCCGACCTCGTGCTGCCGGCCACCACCCAGGTCGAGCAGCGCGACGTGATGTTCTCGTGGGGCCACCTGTACGTGACCATGAACGAGCCGGCGATCCCGCCGGTGGGCGAGGCGGTGCCCAACACCGAGCTGTTCCGCCGGCTGGCCGCGCGGATGGGCTTCACCGAGCCGGTGTTCACCCGCACCGACGAGCAGATGGTCGCCGAGGCGTTCGACTGGTCCTCCCCGGTCATGGCGGGCATCACGCCGGAGACCCTGGCGCGCGACGGCTGGGCCCGGCTGCGGCTGCCCGGCCCGGACGAGTACGCCCCGCACGCCGAGGGCGGCTTCCCGACGCCGTCCGGGAAGGTCGAGTTCGTCTCCTCGGCGGCCGCCGGGGGCAACTTCGTCCTGCCGCTGTTCCGGCAGGGCAGCGACGAGCACCAGCCGGGTGACCCCGTGGACCCGCTGCCGCACTACGTGCCGCCGCGCGAGCGACCCGACGGCCGCCACATGCTCACCCTGCTGTCGCCGAAGTCGCACGCGTACCTCAACTCCAGCTTCGCCGACCGGCCCGGCCAGCAGCGGGTGCAGGGCGACCCCGTCCTGCACATGCACCCGGAGGACGCGACCGCGCGCGGGCTGGCCGACGGCGCGGAGGTGTGCGTGATCAACGACCGGGGCCGCTTCGTCGCCCGGCTGCACGTGACGACGGACGTCGCGCCGGGGGTCGTGGTCTCGCCCATGGGCGCCTGGCGCAAGCACTCGCGGGGCGCGACGGTCAACGCGCTGAGCCCCTCGGTCTTCGCCGACCTGGGCAACGCACCGACCTTCTCGGACAACCTCGTGGAGGTCGAGCCGGCCTGAACCGGGCGCGCGGGGAGGCGGGGGTCGTCCGTCTGGCATGATGGACGGTCGAGCACGGCGGTGGGCGGCCCTCTCACCGTTGCCGGCCGTGTCCAGCCGCACCGCCCCCGGCGTACCCCCACGCGCCGCCCGGGGCGCTGCACACGACCTGCGTTCGAGGAGAACACCACACACCGTGGCCACCAAGATCAAGCTCATGCGCCTGGGCAAGATGCGCGCCCCGTACTACCGGATCGTCGTTGCCGACGCCCGCACCAAGCGGGACGGCCGCGCCATCGAGACGATCGGCAAGTACCACCCGAAGGAGGAGCCCTCCTTCATCGAGGTCGACAGCGAGCGCGCCCAGTACTGGCTGGGTGTCGGCGCGCAGCCGACCGAGGCCGTCGCGGCCATCCTCCGCGTCACCGGTGACTGGCAGAAGTTCAAGGGCGAGCCGGCCCCGCCGCCCATGAAGGTCGCGGCGCCCAAGCCCGACCGCAAGGCCATCTACGAGGAGGCCGTGCGCAACGCCGGTGCCGAGGAGCCCGCCGGCGGCGCCACCACCCCGCGCAAGAAGGCCGCCCCCAAGGCCGACGACGCGGCCGCGCCGGCCGAGACGCCCGCCGAGTAAGACGTGCTCGAAGAGGCGCTCGAGCACCTGGTCAAGGGCATCGTCGACCACCCCGAGGACGTCACCGTCGACCTGGTCGGCGGCCGCCGGGGCAAGACGCTCGAGGTCCGGGTGCACCCCGACGACCTGGGCAAGGTCATCGGGCGCGGCGGTCGCACCGCCAAGGCCCTGCGCACGGTGATGACCGGGGTCGGTGGCCGGGGCCTGCGGGTCGACGTCGTCGACACCGACGGGCGCTGAGCCGCCGCCTCCGTGCAGCCCAGCACCACCCCACCCGACACCGTGGTGGTCGGCCGGATCGGCCGGCCCCACGGTGTCCGCGGTGAGGTGACCGTCGAGGTCCGCACCGACGACCCGGACCTCCGCTTCGCCCCTGGCGCCGCGCTCCTCACCGAGCCCGCCGGGCGCGGCCCGCTCACCGTGACCGGGAGCCGCTGGCACCGCGAGGTGCTCCTGCTGTCCCTCGAGGGCCCCGGCGGCCGGCCGGTCGACGGCCGCGAGGCCGCCGAGGAGCTGCGCGACACCCTCCTGCACGTCCCGGTCGCCGAGCTGCCCCCGCTCGAGGACCCGGACGCCTACTACGACCACCAGCTGGTCGGGCTCACCGCCCGGCTGCCCGACGGCACCGAGCTCGGCGAGGTGGCCGCCGTCCGCCACGAGGGCGCCGACCTGCTCGTCGTCCGCCGGGTCGAGGGCGGGGAGCTGCTCGTGCCGTTCGTCACCGCCATCGTGCCGACCGTGGACCTCCCCGGCGGGTCGCTGGTCGTCGACCCGCCCGAGGGGCTGCTGGACCTCTAGATGCGCATCGACGTCGTCACGATCTTCCCCGAGTACCTCGCCCCGCTGCGCCAGTCGCTGCTGGGCAAGGCGGCCGAGCGCGGCCTGGTCAGCATCGGGGTGCACGACCTGCGGCAGTGGACCGACGACGTGCACCGCACCGTGGACGACGCCCCCTACGGCGGCGGCCCGGGCATGGTGATGCGCCCGGAGCCGTGGGGGCGGGCCCTGGACGCCGTCCGGCCGCCGGGGACCCGCCTGGTCGTGCCCACACCGGCGGGGGAGCTGTTCACCCAGGCCACGGCCGCGGCCTGGGCCGCCGAGCCGGGGCTGGTCTTCGCCTGCGGGCGCTACGAGGGCATCGACCAGCGGGTGGCCGACTGGGCCCGCGACGCCGGGCCGGTGTCGGAGGTCTCGATCGGGGACTACGTGCTCGCCGGCGGGGAGTCCGCGGTGCTGGTCATGGTGGAGGCGGTGACCCGCCTGCTGCCCGGGGTGGTGGGCAACCGGGAGTCGGTCGAGTTCGACTCGCACGCCGACGGCCTGCTGGAGGGCCCGGCCTACACCCGCCCTGCGTCCTGGCGCGGGCACGACGTCCCCGCGGTGCTGCTCTCCGGTGACCACGCCGCCATCACCCGCTGGCGGCGCGCCGAGTCGCTGCGGCGGACGGCGACCCGCCGTCCCGACCTGCTGGGCGCTCTCGACGAGGCCGCCCTCTCACCGGCCGACCGGGCCGCGCTCGACGGTGCCTGAGCGGCCGTGGGTCCGGGCGACGGCCCGGGTGGTCGTCCTCGACCCGGGCGGTCGCGTGCTGCTGCTGGGTGCACGGCTCACCGACCCGGCGCTCCCGCCGGGGGACGTCCTGTTCTGGTACACCCCCGGTGGGGGAGTGGAGGACGGCGAGGGCGTGCGGGACGCCGCCGCCCGGGAGCTCGCCGAGGAGGTCGGCCTGGTCGTCGACCCGGAGGCGCTCGAGGGCCCGGTGTGGCTGCGGCGGCACGTCGGGCCGTTCGCCGGCCGGCAGATCGACTCCCGGGAGACCTTCTTCGTGCTGCGGGACGTCGTGCACGAGGTCGACCCCGCCGGGCGCACCGAGCTCGAGGTCCTCGGCGACGAGCCGCACCGCTGGTGGAGCGCGGGGGAGATCGCCGAGGCGGCGGTCGCCTTCGCCCCGGCCGAGCTCGCGCGCTTGCTCCCGGAGCTGCTCGCCGGCCCCTGGACGGGGCCGCCGCGCTTCGTCGGCTGAAGATGTGGCACAGTAGAGAGCTGCTGCGGACCGTCGGCACTCTCGACGTCAGCTCCCCCCGGAGCGCAGCCCCCCGGAACCACGAGGCCGGGGCAGGCCGCTGTCCGCACCGAGAACACCGCCACCGCTAGGACAGGACTGCCGCGATGAACACCCTGGACGCACTCGACGCCGACTCGCTCCGCGACGACATCCCCGAGTTCCGCCCGGGCGACACCGTGAAGGTCCACGTGCGCGTCATCGAGGGCAACCGCTCGCGCATCCAGGTCTTCCAGGGCGTGATCATCCGCCGCCAGGGCGGCGGCATCCGCGAGACCTTCACCGTGCGCAAGGTGAGCTTCGGCGTGGGCGTCGAGCGCACCTTCCCGGTGCACACCCCCGTCGTGGAGAAGATCGAGGTGCTGACCCGCGGTGACGTCCGCCGGGCCAAGCTGTACTACCTCCGCGAGCTGCGCGGCAAGGCCGCCAAGATCAAGGAGAAGCGCGAGACCGTCGCGCGCTGACGTCCCGGGCCGCCGCCGCGCGGTCCGTCCACGGCGGGTCCCCCGCGGCCGTACCCTGGCTCTCGATGACCAGTGACCGGCCCGGGAGGCCTGCCGACGTCGTTCCCGAGCCCGAGGAGCCCGGTGCCGGCACCGGGCAGGGGCAGTCGGCCGCCGGGTCCCGGCGCCGCGCCCAGGACCCGAGGAAGGGCTCCCTGCTCCGGGAGCTCCCGGTGCTGCTGCTCGTGGCCTTCGTCCTCGCCCTCCTGGTGAAGACCTTCCTCGTGCAGGCCTTCTTCATCCCCTCCGGGTCGATGGAGCAGACGCTGCACGGCTGCCCCGGCTGCACGGGGGACCGGGTCCTGGTCAACAAGGTCCCGTACTGGTTCGGCGAGCCCGAGCCCGGCGACATCGTGGTGTTCGAGGGCCCCGACACCTGGTCGCCCGAGGTCACGGTGAGCGAGCCGGGCAACTGGTTCTCCGGCGCCGCCCTGTGGCTGGGGCGGGCGATCGGCGTCGCCCCGCCCAGCGAGGACGACTACATCAAGCGGGTCATCGCCGTCGGTGGGCAGACCGTCGAGTGCTGCGACGAGCAGGGCCGGGTCACCGTGGACGGCGAGCCGCTCGACGAGCCCTACATCCACGAGGACACCCCGCTGGAGTCACGGGCCTTCGGCCCCGTCACCGTGCCCGAGGGCCGGCTCTGGGTGATGGGGGACCACCGCTCGGCCTCGGCGGACTCCAAGGCCCACATCGGCGACCGGTACTCCGGGACGATCGCGGTGGACGACGTCATCGGCAAGGCCGCGCTCATCGTCTGGCCGCTCGACCGCCTCGACGTCCTCGACTCCCCGGACATCCAGGGCACGGAGGCGCAGGGCATGGGGGCCCCGGCGGCGCCCGAGGCCGGGGGCGGCGCCGCGACCGCGACCCCGGACGGCGGTGCCGCCGCGCTGGTCGCCCCCTACGCCCTCGGTCTCGCCGGCGCCCTGCCGCTGCGCGCCTGGCGCCGCCGGCGCGCCCGGCGCCGCCCGGTACCGGCCCGGCCGGACGGACACCGCTCCGGCTGAGAGCCGAGATCGCGCCGGCGACGGACGGCCCGCACCCCGCACCGGGGTGCGGGCCGTCGTCCGTCCCGGCGGGGGTCGGTGCGCGTCGCCATGTCGACAGAAATGGCGGATGCCACCGATGACCGTTACGGGTGTGACCCGGAGCCATTCCGCAATCGATTGCCGGGCTCCGCGAAAAATGTCGGAAAAGCGTTCAAGCAACCGTTTCACCCGTCCGATGGAGAACGTGAGAGTTCCCCCCGAACGGTGAAACGGAGTCAGTTGTGTCCGCACCCATGGCGAGCGTCCGCGGCGTCACCCGCGTGCTCCTCCTCGCCGATGCCCCCGTCGTGCGTCGTGGCCTGGTCAGCATGGTCAACGAGACCGCCGGCATGCAGGCGGTCGGCACCCCGGGTGAGGTGCGGCGCGCGCTCACGCTCGTCGAGACCGCTCGCCCCGACGCCGTCGTCGTCGAGCTCGGCTCCGGCCGCGCCGCCACGCTCAATGTCTGCCGGGACCTGCGCCGCCGGTACCCCCGGGTCACCATCATCGCCCTGGCCACCTCCGAGGACCCGGCCGTGGTGAACGAGGCCCTGGCCGCCGGCATCCGCGGGTACCTGCTGCTCAACACCTCGCCCACGCTGCTGGGCTGGGCGATCCTCGCCGCCCGCGCCGGGCGGGTCGTCGTCGACCCGCAGATCCGGCGGGTCGAGCCCTCGGCCGCCCCGGCCGGCAAGCCGCTCACCCCGCAGGTGCCGCTGACCCGGCGCGAGTCCGACGTGCTCGACGAGCTCATCCAGGGTCAGTCGAACCGGCAGATCGGCCGCAACCTGTTCATCAGCGAGGACACCGTCAAGTCGCACGTGAAGGCCATCCTGCGCAAGCTGGGTGCCCGCGACCGGGCGCACGCGGTGTCCCTGGTCCTCTCCTCCCGCAACCCCGGCTGCACCTGCGGGGCGCACAGCCTCGCGTCGGCCGAGGCCTGAGGACGCACCGACCACTCCCCCCGGTGGTCCCGGCCTCCTCCCGGGACCACCCGGCGCCCGCCCGGGCCGTCCGCCTCCTCGGCGGCCCGGGCGGACGCCGCGCAAGACCCGCCGGCCTGCGGCGGCGCGACGACCGACCGGTGAGCCGGCCCCCGACCGTCGGGGGGCGGCTCGCGGCGTCCCCGGGGCCGTACCCGCCGGGTCCCGCGGGCCCGTCGCGGCCCGGGCCGCCTCCCGGCCGGTCGCGGCTGCGGGGTCGTACTGTCGGGGAGCGATGGCAGGACGCACCACCCCCACCCTCCCGGCTCCCCGCACCCGCGCGGCGGCCGGGCGGCCCGACGCCCTCTGGGAGATGGAGCGCTCCCTGCGGCGGCGCGGGTTCGCCGCCGTCGCCGGCGCCGACGAGGCCGGCCGCGGAGCCTGCGCGGGCCCGCTCGTCGCGGCCGCCTGCGTGCTGCCCGAGGGGCGGCGCGGGCGCGTCCCCGGACTGGCCGACTCCAAGCTGCTCACCGCCGGCACCCGGGAGCGGGTCTACGAGGAGGTCGTCGACCGCGCCGTCGCCTGGTCGGTGGTCGTCATCCCGGTCGCCGACCTCGATGAGCGCGGCATGCACGTGACGAACCTGGAGGCGTTGCGCCGGGCGGTGTGCACGCTCGAGCCCGGCGCGGACTACGTGCTCACCGACGGGTTCGCCGTGCCCGGCCTGGCCCGGCCCACCCTGGCCGTGTGGAAGGGCGACCGGGTGGCCGCCTGCGTCGCCGCCGCCTCGGTGCTGGCCAAGGTGACGCGCGACCGCATCATGCTCGACCTCCACGAGCGCTGGCCGCAGTACGACTTCGCCGTGCACAAGGGCTACACGACCGAGGCCCACACCGCGGCCCTCGAGCGGTACGGACCGTGCCCCGAGCACCGGTTGCGTTTCGTCAACGTGGCCCGGGCGCTGGGTGCACACGCCGGGCGGGGGCTGCCTGCGACCGGTTCGGCCGGCATGGTCGATGATGGGTCCATGCGCCCTGCGTCCGGAGAGCCGCGATGAGCAGCGAGGACCTGGAGAAGTACGAGACCGAGATGGAGCTGCAGCTCTATCGCGAGTACCGGGACATCGTCCGCCAGTTCACCTACGTGGTCGAGACCGAGCGGCGCTTCTACCTGGCCAACGCCGTCGACCTGCAGGTGCGGGAGGCGGGGGGCGAGGTCTACTTTGAGCTCAAGCTCTCCGACGCGTGGGTGTGGGACATGTACCGGCCGGCCCGCTTCGTCCGCAACGTCCGCGTGCTGACCTTCAAGGACGTGAACGTCGAGGAGCTCGACAAGCCCGACCTCGAGCTGCCCGACGGCCCGCGCCTGCCCTGATCCCCGCACGGCCGGCAGGCTGCCACCGGCCGCGGACGGCGGGGGCCCCGCCGTCCACAGGCCCCTCACCCGTCCACAGCCCCCCACGAGTTCCCCCCGCCCGCCCCGGCGGGGGCGCACGGTCGGGCGGTGCCTACCGACGACCTCGGCGGCCGCGGTGAACGCATCGCGGCCGCCTACCTGACCCACCAGGGCCTGCGGGTCCTCGACCGGAACTGGCGCTGCCGTGAGGGCGAGGTCGACATCGTCGCCCGCGAGGGCGCCGCGCTGGTCTTCTGCGAGGTGAAGACCCGGCGCGCCACGGGCTTCGGCCACCCCGTCGAGGCGGTGACGGCGGCCAAGCAGCGCCGGCTGCGCATCCTGGCCCAGCGCTGGCTGGCCGCCCACGACGAGCACGCCCCCGACCTGCGGTTCGACGTGGTCGGCGTGCTGGTGCGGCAGGGCGGCCCGGCCGAGGTCACCCACCTGCGGGGGGCGTTCACGTGACGCTCGCCCGCACGTGGTCGGTCGGCCTCGCCGGGGTGCAGGGGGCGATGGTCGAGGTCGAGGTCGACATGTCCGCCGGGGTGCCCGGCGTCGTCCTCGTCGGGTTGCCCGACGCCGTCGTCCGCCAGTCGGTGGACCGCGTCCGGGCAGCGGTGGTGAACACGGGCGCGCGGTGGCCCCTGCGGCGCATCACGATCGGGCTGTCCCCGGCCGCCATGCCCAAGCAGGGCAGCGGCTTCGACCTCGCGCTGGCCGCGGCGGTCCTGGCCGCCGACGGGGCGGTGCCGGCGGCGGCGCTCGACGACCTGGTGCTGCTCGGCGAGCTGGGGCTCGACGGCTCGGTGCGCGCGGTCCGCGGGGTGCTCCCGGCCGTGCTCGCCGCCGTGCGCGCGGGCCACCCCGCGGTCGTGGTCCCGGCGGGCAACGCCGACGAGGCGGCCCTGGTCGACGGCGTCGAGGTCCTCCCGGCCGCGACGCTCGCCGACGTGGTCGCGCACCTCACCGGCCGCACCCCGCTCGCCCGGCACGACCGGGTCCGGGTCCCGCCGCCGCCCCCGGGACCCGACCTGGGTGACGTCCTCGGCCAGGCGGCCGGGCGGCGTGCGGTGGAGGTCGCCGCGGCCGGCGGGCACCACCTGTTCCTCTCCGGCCCGCCGGGCGCCGGGAAGACCATGCTGGCCGAACGGCTGCCGGGGCTGCTCCCACCGCTCGACGAGGCCGCGGCGCTGGAGGTGACCGCGATCCACTCGGTGGCCGGCACCCTGCCGCCGGGCGCCCCGCTGGTGACCCGGCCGACGTTCGAGGCCCCGCACCACTCGGCGACGATGGCCGCGCTCGTCGGCGGCGGGTCGGGCCCCATCCGGCCGGGTGCGCTGTGCCGGGCGCACGCGAGCGTGCAGCTGTGTACCTTGAGCCTACGGGGAGCGAAGCGACGAGCCAGTATCTCGCTTGGGGCGCTCATGGACAGCCGCCGTGCGGGTATCTACCTGCGCATCTCAGACGACAAGACCGGCCAGGGGCTGGGTGTTGCCCGGCAGGAGGCTGACTGCCGCAGGCTGTGTGACTCCCTGGGCTGGGTCGCCGCTGAGGTCTATGCCGACAACGACCTCTCAGGCTTCACAGGTGTGCTCCGCCCCCAGTACCGCCGCCTCCTCCAAGACCTGCAGGAGGGGCGTATCGACGCGGTGGCTGTCTGGCACCACGACAGGTTGCACCGCTCCCCCAAGGAGCTGGAGGAGTTCATCGACATCTGCGAGCGCCATCACGTGGCTGTGCAGACGGTCAAGGCCGGTGCGATCGACCTTGTTACCCCTGCCGGCCGGGCAGTCGCCCGCACGCTGGGTGCCTGGGCTCGCTACGAGTCCGAACACAAGGCAGAGCGCCAGCGACGCAAGGCCTTCGAGCTTGCCCAGCGTGGCCAACTGGCAGGCGGCGGCTACCGACCCTACGGCTTCGACGCAGACCGCATCACCATCAAGGAGGACGAAGCCGAGCGCATCCGGGAGCTGCGCGACAGGCTCTTCTCCGGTGAGCCGATGGGTGCGCTGGTCGCTGACTTCAACCGGCGCAAGATCCCAACCAGCGAGGGTGGCAAGTGGACGAACACCACCATGCGCCGGCTGCTCACCAACCCCCGCATCAGTGGCCAGCGGGGGTATCAACCCACCACTGAGAAGCGCACCGTCTACGGTGGGGAGCCGGTGGCCAAGGCCGTGTGGCCGGCGATCATCTCTCCTGCGGACACGGCCAGACTCCGGGCGATCCTCATCAACGCCGACCGCTCCCAGGCCCGCGCCAACCCCCGCCGGTACCTGCTGACCAACATCCTGGTCTGTGACCGCTGCGGGCATGGCATGTGCGGCAGGCCTCGGGATGACGGTCGTCCCCGCTACGTCTGCAACCACATCTTCGACAACGGGCGGTGCGGCAAGACGTTCGTCCTGGCTGAGCCGGCGGACGAGCTGGTGGTAGGCATGGTGCGGGAGGCCTTGAACACGCCAGCTTTCTGGAGCGCCCTGTCCCACACACCGGATCAGCCGGACGAGGATGACCTGCTTCTGCTGGGCGCTGCGCAGGACAAACTCGATGAGCTGGCTCGTGACTACGCCACAGGCCTGATCGGTAGGTCAGAGTGGCTTGCCGCCCGGGAGGTACTTGAGGGGCAGCTGACGGCCGTCAGGGCACGTCTAAGCCGAAGCTCTCCCCGGTTCGCCCTGACAGAGCTTGCCGGGGAGGACTTCGACACCCGCTTCGCTGCACTCACCCTGTCGAGGAAGCGGGCGGTGCTGTCTGCTGCCCTCCTTGAGGTACGGGTGAAGCCTGCGGTGCGGGGTCGCAACGTCTGCGATGAGAAGTGGGCGCTGCGCTTTCAGCCTCACTGGCGGATCTGAGGCTGTCGACGATCCGCCGGATCGTCACCTCACACTCGATCTTGGGTGGCAGGCCTTGGGCTGCCCGCGACTCGGCAACGAGCCGCTTGAGGACGTCTTCGTCCACGCCTGAGTCCTTGGGGTCTTATTCTCTAGGATCATCACTAATCACTGCCTAAATGGTTGTGCCAGAGGTGGTGCCAGCCTCCGCTGGGGAGGTAGTCAGTTCAACTGATGCGAGGACGGCTGATGTTCCACATGGGTAGCACCCTGTGGCCGAGGAGCGCACGAGGTGTGTCGCTCCTGGTAGGTCCCGGCCGACTACGTGCAGCACCTCTGGTCAGATGTGGCCAAACGCGTCCGCACCGCCGAGCTGGTGACAGACTGGTGATGCATCCGTGACGCTGGCCAGCTAGGGTGGGTAGAAGACGAAGCGCCCGGTCAGTGATCTTGCGCGAGAGGCGTCCATGGACCGATTCACGCGATGCGTGCTCACCGCCGTTGGCGTGGCGGCGCTCGCCGCGGTGCTTTTCATCGTTCAAAGTCTGCTAGCTGCGGCCATCGCAGGAGCCTTCGGTGCATTCGGTGTCGGTGCCATACCAGCCGTCGCAGCAGCCTTAGGGCCCGTCCTGTTCGCGGCAGGATTTCTCTTTGTCGGCGGGACGATCCTCTTGATTGCGACATGCATCGTAACTGAGGCGATGAGCAGGGCTCGGCGTAGCACCAGGACTGCTGCCGCCTCGCCTGTTGCCACTTCAGAAGCGCCACTGGCAAGGGTCGAGGGTTCCGTCCGACGGAAGATCGCATCCTTGGCGAGCGTCGGTGGAACCGCCGCCACCATAGCTTTCCTGAGCGCCACTGCCAGGCTGAAGAAGCGAGCAGCATAACCTGAGGCCGCCGGTGTAGCTTGTAAGGTTGCCCATTGGTTGGATCCTGCGCCGAGTCCAGTTGTAAGCTCGCCTACTGTTTCCCTCTTGCAATCCTGCCACAATAGGACTAATCTATATTTGTGTAGAGCAGTAACGCACAGAAAAACCCCACATGGGCTTTTTGTGAGTTGACAGAAGCTATGGTTATCTCAATCGCCAGCCAGAAAGGCGGTACTGGCAAGACTTCAACAAGCATTTCACTCGCAGCGGGTTTAGCCCATAAGGGCAGACGCGTTCTTTTAGTCGATATCGACTCGCAAGCCAACTCAAGCAAGGTGCTGCTTCGGGACTATCCCAAGCTGACCAAAGATCAGACGGTCTACAGCACCATCCTCAACCGCGCTCCCCTGCCGGTACATGAGACGTTTGTGCGAAATCTCTCGATTGTCCCCTCTCACATCCTGCTGTCAAACACTGACATTGAGCTCACAACCGCCAAAGATCACCGCGAGTCACGGCTGAAGACTGAACTGGATAAGATCAAGGGCAGCTACGACTTTGTCTTCGTCGACAACCCGCCGGCCCTGGGTTGGCTGACCTTGAACTCCTTCACCGCATCAGACCGGGTGCTGGTGGTCGTCTCGCCCGGCTACTTTGAGCTGGACAGCCTGGTACAGCTTGGCAAAACCCTGGACGAGGTGCGGGAGTACTTCAATCCCCACCTAGAGCTCCTGGGCTACCTGTTCACGATGAGTGAGCCAACGATCAATGCGTCGGCTTCCCTGCAGATTCTCCGCCAAACCTACACCGAGAAGGTGCTGCGTACCGTCATCCCCCGCAACACTGACCTTCGGGACGCGCACTTCAACAAAACAGACATCTACACCTTCAACCCGCGCGCCAAGGCGGCGCTTGCTTACGAGAAGTTGATCCGAGAAGTCTTCCTCCCCGAGGAGGCCTCACCGGACGGACAACCTGAAGCCTATGGGGAAGAAGCTTAATGTTGATGCCATAAGTAATGAACTGCGCGGCAACTCCGCGTTCTTCCCGTCCTACAAGAAAGATCCCTCACCCACCCCGAGACAGGCACCCGCTGAGCAGCCGGCACCAGCAGCAAGGGTGACAGAGCCACTACCCGTACCCCCCGTACGGGTAGTACCCCCAGTACCCCCCGTCCGGGGTACCCCTCCGCCTAAACGCGTCATGAAGCAGCGTCATCCCTTTGATATCTGGCAAGACCAGTATGAGTCCCTCCAGCAATTGGCGTTGGAGGAACGTAAGCAAGGTGGCATTGGCAGTATGAGCGCTATGGTTCGAGAAGCACTTGACGCCCTGATTGACAAACGTCACAAGAAGTAGACCCGTACCCCCCGTACCCCTAGAACGGGTAGTACCCCCCGTACGGGGCGACCCGTACGCCTCGTACGTCCCGTACGGAACTAGTCAGACGTTATCCCACTATGCTTATATGTAACTTACAGCATCTGTGGTGCTTTGACCCTAGGCGGTAGTGCGATTGCACAGCACTAGGGAGGGTAGCCCCCCACATGCAATACTGCTGGCGGCCGGGTCTTGAGCCTAGCCAGCTAGGAACCCGGATGAAACATGTCCGGGCTCTCCAAGATACTTGCCGGACGAGTCACGCGTCTCTGCGCCAACGATTATCACAATCGACGGCGCAGCCGTCGGACAAGCCACAACGAAAGAACCCCTACAGATAACGGGGGGTTCTAGGGGGGAATCGTTGTCGTGCAAAAAACGTCCTCGAACACGTCAGTTATCCACATGCAGCCTGGCGGCAGGTGTACCGGCTCAGGCCGGTACGGGAGAGGCACAACCGGAGCACCGGCCTTCGGCCGGCACAGCAGCTGGAAGGGGGAAGCGCCGTCCCGGCGCGTTAAGTGGGACGAGTGACCTAGCGGTCAGGAGGTCGGCCCCACCGCTCGCTTCGCTCGGTGGTCGCTTCGCTCCCTGCGGCCGACCTCCTGACCACTGCTCCACCTCGCAAGAACCACGTCCGAATTCCTCAAGTTGTGTGGGTGACGTAACGGGATCGGGTGCTGAGGTGCGTAGGGGAGCGAGCTGGAGCAGCGGTCACTCGCCCCACAGGGGGAGTGCGCGAAGCGCACTTGGATCCCCGTTGCCGGGGAGGGGAGCCGTCGTCGGATCCTTCCAGACCTTCCTCCGCCGCCGGCAAGAAGGCCGCACTGCGGCAAGCCTGTCCAGTGCTCATGCAACCACAATCTGAAGCGCCCGGCGGGGCGCGTCAGGTTGCCGTGTTCACGCCAAGAAGGACGAGCGCCACGAAAGCTAGAAGCCAGGCGATCCACAACGCAGCGACCGAAGGAGCCGGGAGCGCTCTGCTGGAGGAGTGCTTGAGGAGCTGCCGAGAAAGCGGCACGATAGCCAGGCGATACAAGAGACTGGCTGAGGAAACGACCCACAGCAAAAACGTCCCCAGTAGCACGACAGTGACGATCACCGCGACGCTGTATTCAGTCGAGCCCTCCTCGAGCGCGGCAATGTCTCCGTAGGGAATGGGCAGGCCGACGAGAAGGGAGCCCGCGAGGATCGTTAAGCCCGAGGAAACAAGAGCGATGACGCCACCTGCAACTAGCGCCGTGGAGTACTCACCGGAGTCCTCGATCCACTGTTCGAGCCGCGACCACGCCTGCTTGAACGGGCGAAAGTGACGGCCAGCTACCGAAGCCGAAATCTTATCGCCTGCTCTCGGCCATTTCTCTGCGCCATAAGCGTGACTTGGTTGTGGGTCGACAATACCCGGCTGACCATAGGGCATGTAGCGCGGCTTCAGGGACTCGCCGACTTGTCCATGGTCTGCGCCGGAGGAAGTGGGCGGAGAGGACGATCGTCCAAATGCGGCGCCGGTTGCGCCTGGCATGGAAGTCTTCTCGCTTCGTGGACGTTGACCAGCGCGCTTCTTGAGTTGAGCCTGCATGAAGAGGAAGAAGCCGCAGAGCCCAGAAATGATGCCGAAAACGCCGGAGACCAAGCCCACCCATAGGGCCGTCACCTCGATGCCCATGTCGCAAGAGTGACAGTGTGGCTACATCGGGTCAAGTGGTCCTGGCGCCGCCATGGATAGGCTTTTCGCCCCCTACTCCTAAGCGGTGTGCTGCCTCTTGGCCAAGCCCGCTACCGAGACCTCGCTGCCCGCACCCGAGCAACGGAGGTCGCGTGGATCTCTAAGGTCTTCCTCGTGCCTCGAGGTGTCTCTTCCTCGCGGGTCACAGGGCGACCGCTGACATCTACCAGCCGTCCCTTCCTAATCTCGCCCCGCTGCGTTGCAGCCTTCAACGCCTCAGCAGTCTCGTCGAAGACGACGACCTTGTGCCAGGTTGTCTTGTCATCGTGATTGACGGCCAGCGGGAAGCCGGCGATACGCGCGTCCACGCCTCCTGAGAACCAAGGATCCCGGCCAAGCCGCCCCTGCAGCGTCACCGGTTCAGATTCACCAGACTCTAAAGATGTCCCGTCATGGGGCTGTGGTGCCGTTGTAGCGGGTTCTGGTGCGTCTGTGAGTGGTTGGCCGGCCTTTGCATCGATTTGCTGGGGACGGCGCTTGTAAGCGGATTCTGCGGCATTGAGGACTGGGTAGAAGGACACCTTGCCGTTGTCCCGCACCACCAAACGCGAGCGCTCCTCACTGCTGCTCTGCTCAAACACCACATGGCCGTGCTCTGGGTTGAGGGCAAAGCCCCCAATGTCATGCACCTCAACGCGTGACCGCTCAGTTGTCACCCGGACAACCCCTTTGGGGAAGACCTCAAGGACGGTCTTGCCCTCAGCAATCTGCAGCACGGTTCCTTCACCGTGGGACAGATCCCGCGCCTTCTTCATGTCTGCGCGAAGCAGCGCGGATACCTCCTCGTGGTTGAACTCTTTGAATGCTGCGTGTTGCTCCTTCATAAACAGGAGGGAATTATAGGGAAGCGACTGCTGAGAAGTCAATATGCTGTCAGCCTCAACAGCCGGTAGGGCGGAGTTTCATACGCAACTCTTACCGACTTGCCAACGTCTTACCACTCATGGGCGCTACACTCGGTCTTTTCGCGATGGAACCAGCGCGCCCAACAATCACTGAGACAGATACGGCGATCCTTCGCGCTTTGTCTCGCTACCACTATCTCACTGCGGCTCAAGCGAGCCGGCTGCTGTTTCCGCGCCTGGTTGATGAGAATCGCTATATGCAACGCCGCCTCAAACGGCTGGCTGATACGAACTTTGCCCTTCGGCTGCGCGCGCTGCCAACGCCCCGCTACGGCCAGGCACCCCACGTCTTCACGCTGCACCGGCTCGGGCGGGCGTATCTCAAGCGCTTGGGGATTGCCGTCCTGCCGTACTTTCGGCCGTCTGAAGAACAAAAGGCCGCCTGGAACGACTTCTTCATGCCCCACAGGCTGGCGGCAATCGATGTCTTAATCGCAGCGGATCTGCTGTGTCAGCGGAGCCGGGTGAGCTGTCCGCGTCTTCTGACTGATCGGCACCTTCGGCGGCATCCTGTCCGTGTTGGCGTTCAGCAAGCGCAGCGAGCAAGAAGTGTTGCAGTCATCCCGGACGGCTGGTTTCAGCTACAGCCGGCAGGAAGGCCGGTGATCTCAATTGCGCTTGAGCTGGATCGGGGCATGGAGGCGCAGAAGGCGTGGCGGGAGAAGGTTGCAGGCTACGCCGCCTGGGCTCCCGGGCCGTACCGGCAAGCCTTTGCAACAGACAACCTCACCATTGCGGTTGTTGCACCGTCGGGGGAGCGGGTCAAGCAGCTGCGGATCTGGACGCGGGCGGAGCTTGCCCGCCAGCGGGCCGAGTCTCTTTCGGACATCTTTCTCTTCACCTGCGCCTCACCGGTTGCCACGCCGCCTGAGAAGTTCTTTCTTAGTCCTGTCTGGTGTACGCCTGAAGACGACGAGCCTGTGGCGCTGCTGGATCCGCCGGCCGCAGCTGTAGAGGAGGTGTTGTTTGAAAGCGCGTGAGCCTGTGGACGAAGCGGCCAATCATCCCGCTGGGCTTTCGGCGGATCTTTCCTCTGGTGGAGTTGCCACTTTCGATAACGACAAAGCAGGCACTCAGCCACATGCATGTCATCGGCAAGACGGGCTCAGGCAAGAGCTACTTTCTGCTTGGTTTGTGCCTCGCCTTTCTTGAGGCGGGGTTGCCCTTCACCCTGATTGATCCCCACGGCACGCTGTCCAAGCTGCTTCTGGCGCATCTAATTCAGGCCGGCTACTACCGGAACGCTGCCATGTACGACCGGCTGATCTTCCTTGACATCCCCTCGGCGATGGATGCCAAGCGGTATCTCCCCTTCAACTTCCTCGACCAGCCCTACGAGGATCATGCGGTCGGGGAGTTCGTCACGGATGCGTTCAAGCGGGCATACCCGGAACTATCCGTTGGTGCCCCCACCTTCACCAACCTCGTCAAACACTCCATCATCGTGCTTCGGCAGAACCGGTTGCCGATCACCGCCCTGGCTGATCTTCTGACTGACCAGGCCTACCGGATGCAGCTGCTTGGACAGGTTACCGATCCGCAGGTGATCCGCTACTTCACGATGCGCTTTGATAAGTGGGGCCGCGATGAGGCGGACAAGAAGGAGTCCACCCTCAACCGGGTAGACGACCTGACCTACGCGCCCTTCATGCGCTACAGCCTGGGGAACCCGATAAACAGCCTCAACTTCCGGTCGATCATTGATGCCGGCCAAAGCATGGTGGTCAACCTGTCAGTGCCTGAGTACCCGGAGGCGAGCCAGCTCTTCGGTTGTCTCTTTACGGTGGGGATGGAACAGGCCGCCAAGTCGCGCTCCCGGCTTGATGAGGGTGAGGTAGACCGCCTCCCGTCACACCACCTGGTGATAGATGAGTTCCAGCGTTTCACGAAGAAGGATCAGGGGAGCTTCTCAGACATCCTGTCTGAGACGCGCAAATACCGCCTGTTTAGCATCCTGTCCCACCAGAACTGGTCGCAGGCTGACGAGCGGCTCAAGGGTGCGCTTGAGAATGTAGGCTTTGAGGTGATCTTCAAGGCCGGCCGCAAGGATGCCACCTACTCGGCCGAGCAAGTGGGTGCAGTCAACCCGATGTTGGTCAAGCACGAGATCCCTTCCTCGGCCGGCGGGCAGCGCACGCACCCTGCATACCTGCAGCTGCAGGAGCAGTGGGAGTTGCACCGCCAGGGGATTCAGTACCTCAAGCGCGGCCATGCCGTTGTGACGTTGCCAGACGACCGGCAGTACCGGATCAGGACGCGCACCCTTCCTAGACTGACGGTGGGCAAGGAGGCGGTCGCCACGGTTCGGGAGGAGTACCTGCGGCGCTACTTCGTTCCCGCACCCGCTTTCCCGGTTGCCGGGAAGCCCGCTGTCCCGGTGCCGGCTGGCATCAGCCGGCGGCCCCCGGCAGCACCCGTGAGCCTCTACGAGGCCTCGGAGGAGCCCACCTGAGGGGTGGTGCTCCCGGGACGGCTGTACCGGATCAACCCGGTAGACCTCACCCGGTACGTCTCAATCGCGGCGTCATCAGTGCCACAGGCGGTGGCTTCGCGAATCTGTAGTGGGAGGAAGCAGACGCTTGAGGCCGGGAGGGGGGTCCACCGCACGGTCGTATCCGAGGCTGGCAAGCAGCGGATGTGCGGTGGACCCCCCTCCCGTACCGCTGGTGTGATCCTGCCAGGCGAGGCGGTTGTGCACGGTCGGGGGCTCCTGCGGAGGGAAGCGGAGGGGATCTGCCGGCATTCCTCCCACACCCCCCTTCCGGCAGATCCCTGAATTATTAGGGGCTAACGCCAAGAGATGACGAAAGCGGTGTCCGGCTATCCATACGGAATCATGGGCGGACGCTACAAGAGGCTAACGCCACGACCCTCCATTGGCAACGCTCCTTCGCAGCTTTCCCAGTGTGTCACACGGCTTCCACAGTTTCGTCAAGACTCCTCCTTCCAGTCGGCCCGCTGCGGCGGCGAAACTGCGGTTTCGGTCCTGACAAAACAGTGCGCCGTGTGTCTTGATCCTGAGAGGCCGTGTGTTCTAGCTGCTGCAAAGGAGCTTCTCCTGAATCCTGCAGCGGAAAGGAGGTGAGTGCATGAAGCTACTTACTGAGACGCTGAAGAAGCAGATACCCCAGCTGTACAGCCAAGAACAGGAAGCGGATCCGGTGGTGGTCGCAAAGTTCTTCGCACCGGGTACCGGTTGGACGTGGTACGTGATTGAGGGGGCAACCCGGGAAAAGGAGGGGTGCGGGTTTGGTGTCGGGTGCGACCACCGGCCGCTGACTGAGTACGACCCGGAGCGTGATGACGTGGTGTTCTTTGGTTATGTCATCGGGGTGGAGCCGGAGCTAGGCTACTTCACCCTGTCTGAACTTTTGCAGGTTCGCGGAATCTCGGGCCTGCCGGTTGAACGGGATCGATACTTCATGCCCTGCCGGTTGTCACGGCTGAGAAAGTAGCGCAGGGAATCTTGCGCGGAAAGGAGGTGAGAAACATGAAGTACTTCAAAATCACGCGGACGTGGTCGGTCAAGGCGGAGTCTGAGGAAGAGGCCTTCAAAAAGGTCGCCGCAGACCCGCACAAGTATCTCGAGTCTGAGGCAGTGACCCGGACTGAGTACAAGCGGCCGCAACAAGGCGGCGGCGGCTGGACGGCAGCTCTCGCCACTCAGTTGACCGGTGGCGGGTCAAACAATAAGCGTTAAGCGCTTGTTCCTTCTCCCGAATCAAGCTCGGGGGAAGGTGCAGGTTCTCAACGAAGCTTTCCGCCAGTATATCATCTGCCAACCGCCAGGCGCGTTTCGGCTGGCGGGTACCAACGGCTCCCGACTATCGTCTCTTCGGTTCTTCCAGCGGTTGGCGGTTACCCCTCCCCGAAACGCGCCCTAGAACTTGCAGAATACCGGCGGATTTGTTATAAGCAAGTTTGATATGAGCGTTGAACACGGGGAGCGCCGTTTAAGGACGGAAAACAACAACCCAGACAAGTCGATCATGCCGAAGTCGCGCTGAGGCGTGATACTGCTCCTTTGGAGCCTGCCCCAGGGCAGCCGGCCGAGGGAGATGGACACGTGCCTGTCGAGGTGTTCGACCGGGTGGCACAACTTGAGCGGGAGCTCGCTGAGGCGCGGGCGAAGCTCGACCACCAGCGCGAACGCAAGCGAGCCAACGACAAGGCCTGGCGACAGCGACATGCGGACGAGGTGAAGGAGCGGACGAAGCAGCGCGTGGCAGCGCATCGTGCGCGCAAGAGGCAGCAGGGCACCTAGCCCGACGTCATGTCTCACCGCCTGACCTGCGGGTTCGCGACTGTACGTGGTGCGCTTGTGAGGTAGAGCACAAAGTCGCGGGTAGAGTTGTAACAGGTCACCCGTTACACCGCCCGAGGATGCCCATGACCACCACCCTCTCTCCTGGTCCTGCTGGCGCGCGCTTCGCGCTGAGCCCGGAGACCTCCTGAACGCCTGCTGCCGCCGAACCGGCTGATCGCTCTCCTCATCCTCGGGGCGCTGATCTTCATCGGCTTCCAGCTGTACGACCTGGCGCACCCCGAGGCTTCTCAGCCGCAAGCGCGGACACCCGTTCTCCACGAGACGTTGCCGGAACCTCCGGCTGAGCGGACACCGACGACACCGACACCTTCCTCTCCTACGCGTACGCCCGAACCCGCGCCGACATCGCAGCCGCCGGTCGTCGTTGAGGAGCCCAGCCCGACGCGAGCGCCCCAGGTTCCCCCGCCGGTCGAGGCCACCCCCACCCGCACGCAAGAGCCGGACACTCCGGCCCCGCCCGACGCTGCACCGTCGGTGCCGGCAAGCGCGGCTGAGGTTGCCTCTCTCATCGACGGCAGTCCGTCCCGCTGGTCGCAGGGCCCGGACGAGCATGGCCGGCCGGTGCCGGACACCGCCTGGATCTACCGCTCCTTCGGCGAAGCGCCGCTGTCCTTCCGCGTGCCGGCCGGGGCAGTCGTCCACACGCCCGCAGGCGAGTACGTCGAGGGCGAGTTCGTGACAGCTGCTGACCTGACGATCCACTTCGGTGTGTCATGAGCCGGCGGGAGGACGTACGGCCTGAGGTCGTTGCCGACTACGCCCTCACTCTTGCCCGCCTGGACGCTGCTGCCACTTGTAGCGCGGCGGAGAAGTCACAGGCGATCCTCGCGCAGCTTGAGCAAGCCCTTGCCAGTCTTGCGTCACTTGACGAAACCAGCCGGCAGGCTGCCGAAGCACAACTTCTTGCCCTTGCCCGTACCGCACTTGCGGCGGTTGCGGAGATGCACACAGAAATAAGCCTTCCGGGCGTTGGCTTTCCGCGCACGGAAAAACCGCCGACATCGTTCGGCGAAAAGTTGGGGTACTGGCTCCACACCAAGTTCCTGCCGTGGTGGCAGGACGACACCTTATAAAAGGGAGAAGAACGAGATGACCGACCTGCCCGTTCCGCTTGACATCAGGATGTCCGCACCGAAGCTGCATGACTTCACGAGCTTCGCTGTACCGAAGCGTCCTCTGACCACCGGCGAGAAGGCGGTGTACCGCCGGCTGGCTGATGACTGGGCTGTGCTGGATGCCGCGGCGCAGCGGCAGCTCTTCGTGAGTCTGATTGCTGGTCGCCTGACTGAGTTCCTCACTGAGATCTTTGCGACCACGGTCGCGCGTGTTTTCACCCGCGAGGAGGCCATCACCAACCCGAGAGTCAAGGAGCTGTCCCGCAAGTTCAACGAAGTTGCGCTGCAGCAGCACGCGCAAACCATGCTTGGGCTTCAGGCAACCACCAATGAGGTGTTCGCGCAGACCGTGAGCGGCGCGCTGACTGCTGCGAGTCAGCCGGAGCGGGCGAACCTTTGGCAGCGCCTGCTTAAGGGGGGTTCCGGTGCCTGAGCAACCCCAGATCCACCCGCATGAGTACGCCTTCATCGGCTCGCTGATCGCCTCCCACGCCCTGCACCTGTCCCGGGTGCGTGGCCTGGTACGGCCGGAAGACCTGGGCAGCACTCTGGCTGCGGCCTGCTATGAGGTGATCCTGGACATCAGCGGCCGGGATGGATTCGTGGAGCCCCAGTCTGTCCTCGCGGGTGTTGAGCGGATGCCGGACTGGGAGGCCAACGGGAACGTCGGTTCCTTCATCCTGGACACCCTCAGCGCAACACCTGACATCCACAACACGGTCGGCTACGGCCAGCTGGTGCTTGAGAACACCTTCCGCTCCGCGCTCAGCGCGGGATCCTCCGTCCTCAACTACCTCAAGCAGGGCGAAGAGTCGTTCTCAGACATGGTGGCGGAAATCAACGAGGTCTTCTCCGACATGGTGGACGTGGCGGTGCGCTACCGGAAGCTGCAGAAGCTTGAGGGCACGGGGGAGGTGTCCTGATGGACGTTGAAAGTCTTTTCCTCGGAACGCTCCTGCAGACAAGCGCCCTCCGGCTGGTTGAGGTTAGGGACCTCGTCAAGGTTTCCGACCTTAAGACGGGGCCGGCCAGTCTCGTCTACAAAGCGATCCTGGACATCAGCGGCGGGACGAGTTGGTTGATAGCGACTCCGTTTCTGCAACTGTGGCCAATAACCGGTATTCACGGATCGTCGGCGGGCATCAGGAGTTCATCACGAAGCTGTACGCAGTTGACGTGCGCCCTGAACTTCTCCTCACGTACGCACGATCCACCGTTAAGATCAGCGTCACGTCAACGATTCTCGCCTGGTGTGGGATCCTGCGACACGCCATCACTACAGAAACGGCCTCGTTTGAGGAGTACGTGGGCTGGGCTGGAACTGCCTCTGCAGAGATCGAAGACGTCGAGCGTCGCTACCGCACGCTCCAGGAGCTGGAGGAGCGAGAAGGTGAGGCGGCGTGATGGCTGACCTCAGCGCCTACCGGTCGTGGGTCAACAACTCTGATCTCAACCTGTTCAAGGAGAAGGCCAACCCCTTCGACACCTGGTGTGAGGAGAGCCTGCGCTTCGTCCAGTGGGGCGCGTGGCTGCTGGGGGAAGTTGCCCGGGATCCAAGTCCCGCCAGACTCGTTGTGGCGAAGGCGCGGCTGCACGAGCGCTACTGGCGCAGGTACCACAGCGCACCTGTTGAGCACCGGGTAGATGCTGCGCACGCTGGCCACCCATGCCTGCACCGGGCGTACCTGGAGATCTGCGAGAAGTTGGAAGACCTTGAGATGTTCGCACCGGTTCCAGAGCTGGAATCACTGACGGAGGCTGCGCGGATTTCGCCATCTGAGGAACATCCGATTATCGAGATGGAGGCTGAACCCGAACCGACTGCTGCAGAAGTCTCCGGCATCGAGTTGGGGGTGTTTGTCAACGATCCCGAAGTGGAGGAGGGGTCGTAATGACCCCCGATCCTGGGGAACTTGAACGCTGTCTTCTGCCGGATGCCGCGCGCGGGATGGGGGTGTTCTTCTGTGCCACGCGCGGCACCGGCAAGTCCCGAACCCTTGGCCGGATTATGGCCTGGCAGGACTTCAACCGCGAGGAACCGATACCCCTGGTTGTTCTTGATCCTGTCGGCGGCACGATCGACAACCTGTTGGACAAGATCGGGAGGGAGCCGCTTACCAAACGGCGGCAGCTGTGGAAGCGCGTCCGCTACGTGAACATGAACGGGCAGGACGGGCGTGTCATCCCCTGGCCGATCTACTACGAGGCACGTCCTGGCGAGCGATTCAGTGCGCGAAGCGAGCGCTTCGTCGAAATCGTCCGGCGCGCAGATCCGGCGCTGCAAACCGCGTCCATCCAAGGGCTCAATGCGCTGGCACCGCTTGCCTTAGCAGGGGGTATCGTGTTGTCCGCCCTGGGCTTGGGCATCACGGAGCTGTGGAGTTTGATCCATACGCCGCAGCGGTGGGACGGCCGGCTGGCTGCAGTGGAGACGCTGCATCCCGAGACAGCAGCAGCGATTGCTGAGCTTCGTGCCCTCGGCCAACTGAACGCCCGGGACTGGGCGAGTAAGGCTGGGTCGCTTCGCAGCAAGCTGTCCCTCTTCCAGTTTCACCCGAACTTCCGGGCGATCTTCGGTGCCGCAACGCCCGGAATCAATTGGCAGGAGGTGGTTGCAAAGCGACAAGCCGTCTTGCTTGACTTTCGGGACATCGAAAACGCAGAGGTCAAGAAGTTCTGCCTGCTGTGGGTGTATCAGTCGTTCCTGACCTTCATCAAGCAGCGCGGACACAACCACATGGGTTCCCCCGTGAGCTTCATCATCGACGAGCTGTCCTACATGGTGGGCAACGCGTCACTTCCCGGAGACCCGCTGGCCGGTGATATCGACGAGCTCGTGCACCGCATTTCCCGGTCGCATGGTATCTGGGTAACACTTGCCACGCAGGAGCTGTTTCAGCTGCCTGAGCAGATCAGGCGAACTGTCCTGTCAATGGGCACTGTGATCCTGGGGCAGACATCAGATGACCAGGCGGCTGAGGAGCTTGCCCGGCGCTTCTACCGGTACGACCCCTACCTGGTGAAGAAGTCCCGAACCATCTATGGACCGCTTCCCAGCCCTGGCAAGGAATTCCGGGAGCCCCTGTCACTTCCTGTGGGGTCGCAGACAACGGAGTTCACCAAGGGTGAGCAGAACTACCTGAACAGCCGGATCTTCCTTGACCTGCAGCGTTATCACTTCCTGGTCGGGCAGAGCGAGCGGGAAGGGGAGCTGCCCACCACGCTTCGACACGTCACCGTTGAGGACATCGATGCGGGCGAGTATCCCGAGCGATCCGTCACCGACAGTTTCCGCTCGCAGCTGATGCGCCGGGACGGGATACCCGAGCAGGCGATCCTGCAGGAGATCGACACCCGGCTCCAGGTCCCGGAGCCACTGGCTGGTGCCGTCCCGGACACAGACACGCTTGCCCCGCCGCCACCGGTTAGCCAGCCCGCGCAGGAGCCGGTACGCCCGGCTACTTCTCCTGACACTGCTGCACTGTCGGTGCCCGAGGAACCGGTGCTGCGGCTACCCGAGGGCCTGCAGCCGCTTCGGCATCCGGGCCGATCTCGCAAGCCTCCACGGGCTGTCCCGTGAGACGCAAGCCTTTGCAGCTGACCGACACCGATGTCCTGGTGCTGCGCGCGCTCAACCGGTTCCGCTACCTCACTGCCGCACAGCTCAACCGCGTGCTCTGGCCGGACAACAGGCGGGATGAGAACCGCTACGCGCAGCGCCGGCTCAGCCGGCTGGTGAAGGACGAGTACGTCCTGCCACTGGCGGAGCTGCCCAAGCCTGCCCGAGGCACCGCCCCCCGCGTCCATGCGCTGGCCTGGCGCGGGCGCCAGGCGCTCCAGGCAATCGGGGACACCGTTCCCTCCTACTACCGCCCTGCAGAGCTCACCGAGGCCTCACGCAACCCGCTGTTCATGCCACACACCCTGGCGGTGGTTGATGTCCTGGTCGCACTCGAGCAGTTGACGCAGGAGGTGCCGGGGGTGAGCCTGCAGGAGCTGTTGCTTGAGCGTGACCTGCGGCGCAAGGGGCTGAAGGCGACCGTGCCGGCGGGTGGGGGAGTGCTACAGCCTCGACGCGTCACGGTTGTGCCGGATGCCTTCTTCACCCTCAGCGTTGCTGGCGGGCTGCAGCATTTTCTGCTTGAGGTTGACCGAGACACGGAGCGGCAACACCAGTGGCGGGAAAAGGTGGCAGCGCTTGCCTTCTGGCTGACCTCGCCTGCCAGCCGGACGCTTGTCCCAACGCCTTCCGTCACTGTGATGGTGACAACGCCGTCTGTCAGAAGGCGTGAGCAGCTTCGGCTCTGGACGCAGCAGGAGCTGCGGGAGCGGAGGCTCTTCGAGGACTTCGCGGGGATCTTCATGCTGACAAGTGTCTCGCCGCTTGACGTGGCACCAGCGGCGTTCTTCGGCGAGGCGCACTGGCATCCGGCCTACCTCGGCGCCACGGACAGCCTCATCGACCTGCCAGCGTTGAGTGCCCAGGAGCCCTGACGGCTCCTCTCGTCAAGACACGCTGTCGCTTTACATCTTGACGATTCACCTTCCGCTTTACCGATCAGCAGGTACCCGAAGACAAAGGGTCTTCAGGTAGCAACAAGCCTGCGCTGGATGGGAGCCCCTGACAGCCTCATCGACCTGCCTGCTGCAGGGTTGTTAGCGTAGGCAGAAGCAGGGATAGCCGTACATACACGAGGGAGGGGTTATGTCCGACTTCCCCAAGCTGCAACACGAGGCCGGCTCCTATCCCTGCACAATTCTCCATCCCAATGGGCACCATCTTCCTGGACAACTGGAACTGGCAGCCGAGCAGAGGCCGACGGCAGAAGTTTTCGGCTGGCCGTACGAGGTTGCCCAAGAGATGCGGTTTCCGCAGCCGACCGAGAAGCATCCCGCCCTGCTTTGCGAGCTTCGCAACGGCCCCGTCGTCCTCCTCGTTGACACATCCGTCACCTCCTGGTGGCCTGGCCGAGCGACCCTCCATGCATCCACAGCAGTTGTCGGATTTGACCTAACAAGTGATCCGCAATCAACCTTCCACGAGGCCAGTCTGCAAATCACTAATGCCCAGCGCGTGTTCGGCCCCATTCCGATTACTTCCATGCGGACACCTCGCAGCCGTCCTGACGGAGGCGATGTCGAGGTCGCCGCGACGATCAGCGTGGATGCCAACAGGGTCTATGAACACGGCGGAACCAAACTGCGCTGCAGATACTGGTGGTCGATACGGAACCTTGACTACTTCCAATTCGGCATCCGAACTGCGCCAGTGTTCGAGGTTCGGGACGGCGAAGCCCTCACAGCGGCTGAGTGGGTTACGAGGCATGTCCTGCCCCTTCGGGAGCTGGTTACCCTGGCCACGCTTGAGAATCAGAGCATCGCCTGGCTGACCCTTGACCAGGATGCCGCCGTCCCAGGGCGGGGCAGCCGCGAGAATCAGGTCTTCGCTCGCGACATCCTCCAAGCCCCCTTCGCTCCGCAGCGAGACATGGAAAATGACGGGAAGTCCCTCTTCGTCCTGAGCGACCTGCCCTACAACCCGGTGGAGCTCCTGCAGCGGTGGGAGGGCCTCCGGCAGACGCACCGAAGCTTCATCCAGCCGCTCATGCACGGTGTCACTGAACGTATGGATCTTCGAGCACGCTTCTTGTCGCTTGTCCAGGCGCTCGAAGGTTTGCACACGCAGATCGCCGGCGAGGGCCCGGTATCTGTTGCGGAACACCAACAGAAGCGCAAGCACATCCTCGCCGAGATCAAAGCTCGGGGCCTTGGAAGGGATGGGCGGGCCTTCCTTAACCGATGGCTCGACCGCTTCGGCCGCTACAGCCTCAGCGAGCGCCTGCAGCAGCTGCGGGACACCGTGTCCGAGGACATCGCGGACCTTGTTGACTTAGACCTCGTTCCGGGCAAGGTTCCTGAGTACCGCAATAAGCTCTCGCATGGAGCAGAGGACTACTCCTGGGAGGTACTCAGACCGCCTACGCGGGCGCTCACCATCATCGGGGTCGCGCATGTACTGCGCATGTTAGATCTGCCCCTTGACCGGCTGCCCCGGCTTTTTCAGTAGCGGGACGGTGACCTCCTCGTCAAGACCTGCAATGCATGCTCGGCCACGGGGACGCCTCAAAGCCGGCGCAGGCTGAGAGCCTCGTACGCCTCCGCTTCGCGGAGGCTGTGTTCTCCTGCCGCCCTGAGCTTGTTCCGGCCGCCCTCAGCGTCAAGGGGTGCAAACCAACTTGACCACCCCTGCGGGGACGCGAGCGCTTGCTCAAGATCGTTTGCCCTGATCCCTTGACCCTGAGCCTCGACGGCCGACGTGGCTCGGAGGCGCGGTGGCGGGAGGTACCCGCCACCCGCTCTTGCCGGGCGGCAGGCGGCCAAGCCGCTGGGCGGGACCTCCGCTGTCACCGGCGTCTCAGGACTCACTACCGCCACTCGCATCTGCTCCTATCGCTCAGAGTCATGCCCCATGCACGTAGCGTCCGCTCGGCGGACGCACTGTCAGGTGCGTTTATGAGAGCGATCGGGGATTCAGTACGTGCCGAACGAGCGTGTGACCGAGGACATTGTTGACGCGATCCTGCGTGCCCTCGGGTACTACGACGACGAAGACTGCTCACTGGAGGACCCTGGACGGGCCGGTGACTGACTGAGAAGGTCGCTGGCGCACCCCGGGTCCCCACCGGATCACTGCCACGGCTGCTAGCTGGAGGTCACAGCCAGACTGAGTTCTGCAGGA